>JAKIUE010000133.1 GCA_021647715.1 Sulfurovum sp. | reverse complement strand
AATATCATCAATAAATAGATACCAAGCATACTAAAAAAAGAAAAAAAACCTAGAACTATCCAATATTTTACATATACAAAATATTGATTATCCAAAGCTATATTTTTATCTTTGGCACTTTGGGCTAGATGTTTCATTTGTATTTGAAGGTACACAGCATAAAACCATACTATTATTGAAAATGCATACAGGATAATGGAGTAAAGTAACCAAGGTGTATTGTAGGGTATATCTAGCATGGATGCCAATAAAATTCCTGAGATAGGTTGAAGTAAAACAGCAGGTGTCGTAAAAATCCAATCTACAAGTACAACTGTTTTATTGGTATGCACTATAACTTCAATGTTATTGCTTCGATCTGCTATAAACTTATAAAAGGCACTTCCTCCACCAGCACCTAGAAGAGTTATTATAGAAGCAATATGTATAGCCAATAATAGCTGGTACTCCATTATCTATATCTTTCTAACTGCAATAAAATATAAATGGTAACAACTAATGGTATATTTTTAAGTAGAGGACCAAAAGGGTGTAACCAGTGGTATGGAGCCATAAATGTCAATATGATGGTATAGACTAATATGACTATAATCTGAAACAATAACATGGGTTTAAGCTTATAGCCCATGAGTGTAATAATGCCTATAGTTATATCTAAAAAGGCAGAAATATAGAGTAGTGGTAGGTCTAAAGGAGCAGATACACCTACCTCATGTAAAAGCTTTAGTGCATCAATTTGAGGATATAAAAAAGCGGAAACAATGCCACTCCAAATCCACACAAACCCTATGACGATTCTTAATGTTGGACGGATAAGATATAAAGATGCAAAAAGTTTTTGTGCGTTATTTGCTCTTTTTTGAAATAGGTTATCTTCTATTGAAGTGGGAGTATAGCCCAAAAAATCAGACAAAGGTTTAACATCTGCACTATTACCTTGATTGAGCATAATAATATTATCATGATTTATAGTAGGTTCGTCTAATATTTTACCTATTATATTAGTACCAATCGTAGGCAAAGATATAGTTTTTGTATTTTTAAGTCCAAGATACTTTCTAAATCCTAACAGCAATGCTTTATAGGTTATAGATTTTTCTCCAACAAGGTTGAGTTCAATATTTTTTTCATTGGAAGGCACTATTTTTATGACAGTTTGTACTAAATCTTTTATATCTATAGGTTGTATTATTTGGCTGCCATCTTTTATAATAGGAACCATTGGTAAAGAAGCTAGAGACTGAAAGAGTGCTGTACTTTTCCCATCATCTCCATAAACAACAGAGGGATATAAAATGGCATAATCTATTGACAACGATTTTAAATAACTATCTGCTTTATGTTTAGATGTATGGTAGAGTGTTGTGCCATCTTTTGTCCCTAAAGCAGAGATTTGAATTATACGTTTTACATGGGCTTTTTTAGCTGCATCAAATAGCATGATGGGTGCACTTGTATGCATTTGCTTAAAAGATTGACCATTTTTTGGAGAGATGATACCTACTGCATTAATAACAATATCTATATCTTGTAATTTTTGTACTAAATTGATATCATCTTTTAAGCTTGAAAAATCAATTTTAATAGCTTTATCTTCAAATGCTTCAGGATTTCTGATACCTGCAATTACTTCATGACCTGCTAGTTTTAGACCCTGATAAATGGCACTTCCTATAAAACCAGTAGCACCAACGATGAGTATTTTCATTGCTCTAAAGCTTTACTTTTGAGGGTAGCCATAATAAAAAATGAACCTTTTATTTGTGGATAGTCTTTTTTACCATCATGTCTTTTCCCATGAACCATAGCAGTCATATATATTTTGTTGTGCATTACTCTTTGCCCTTCTAATAAACTATAATCAGGAAGTATTTCGTATGCCCAGTTTTTACCCTGGTCTAATGTCCATACATGTGTGAGTAAACCATTTTTTTTCACAAAACCACCTACATAGTTTCCTGAAATCTGAAATGGAATAACTTGAGATAATTTTTTATTAAAAATAATATGTATATTATCAAATGGATACCATACAGATAGTTGAGATGGTTTTTTATCACTACTCTCTTTTTCTTGGAGCATAATATAGGGTCTATGGTCTTCAGGATTTATACGTAAGGCATTGGTATTATGCCTATAGCCCCTTGTTCTAACTAAAAATTCATATTTATTTTCTCCATATTTTCTAGAAATTTTGTTAGCTATTTTGTACCCTTTAGGTAATAATAAAGGAGTTATTTCCTCTTTTTGTGTTTTCATATCTATAAATATCAAATCTTCATCATTTAAAAAAAGAAGTTTACCTTGATACAAATTAAATCTCAACCGATAGTTAAGATTTTCTTGCATATCTATTGCATATTGGAAGATTTTTTCTGACAAAGCTAAAGAAGTATTTCCACCATCAGTAGTATAGAAATATTTATACCTTTGAGGATTATGCGCACTTTTTATTTCAGTCAACTCAGAATAAATAAATTGGTTACTATCAAAAAAAAGCTCTATAGATTTATGAAAAAAAGTTTCCCATGTTTGCCCTTGATCTGTAGATACAAAAGTTTTTGCTTCATGCAAATAGTTTTCTACAGTAGCATAATAATTCTCTTTAAATTTTATGACCTCTGCGACTTCTCCTTCACCAAGACTGTGTTTTGTAAATGTTTGTCCGTCATCGTTGGTTTTGAACAGGTAGGCAGTAGAATGTTTCGCTGACCAGTATACATCAACTTTATCACCTTTTTTTAAACTACCAATATACATACGGTCTTGTTCATCATAATCACTGCCACCAAAAAAACCAACTTTTCCATCATAAGGATAAAAAGAACGTATACGATACTTCCCTAGCGGATTAATAGTATCCAAGCCTCCAAAAATTTCAGCAGGTGTTTCACCAGAGATGTTAATTAAGTCAAATTCTTTCCAGTTGTTTGTTTTCATTTTTAAACCTTGTACTTTGAGTGAATATTCTGCAAACCATTTAAGGATATCTATAGGTTTTGTATTGGTTAGAAATAGCATTAATACAGTAATAGCTATAGAAAATATTAGATATTTTAGTATATTCATTTGGCGTCCTTTTGTAACTATACCTTAAAACCAATCATCTTTAGTAGCATCCCATATTTTTCCATAATCCATATCTTTGGATGTTCCAATATCTATTAACTGTTGCCACGTCATACCTGACCCTTCTCCCCACCACTCTTCATGGTCTGGTGTGATACCTATCTTACTTAAATCACTTAAAGGTAGGTTAGATATTTCTTTTGGGTTATAAGCAGGTACATGGCTATCAAATGCCATTTGACGCATGGCCATATTGTCACATTCATTTGTGTATGTTAATCCTTCTTCCATATTTGTTTGTAGTCTTACTAAAGTATTCTGTAGCCACTCTTGCCCTTTTGGTGTCATTTTACTATAGGTATCTTCTATAAATTGTGTACAATATTTATAGCCATAGTTTAAATAATAATCAGGTGGACTATAGCTACCGCAACCTTTACAATTTTTAAACCGCTTTATAAAACTCTCCTGTCTCTTTTTGTAGTATTCACAGCTTCCTGGAG
>JAKIUE010000132.1 GCA_021647715.1 Sulfurovum sp. | reverse complement strand
TATGCACGTATACCCACTTCTATAGCATTCATCATACCTTCGGTTATCTCTTGTTGACCACCAAGGTACTCTTCTGCCACAGCCAAAACCGTTCTGTTCATCACTGTATTGTTTTGTGTGGTAGAGACCACAAGATTACAAAAGGTGATGTCACCATTTTTATCGGCTTTATAGTGATGCAAAAGTGTGCCTCTTGGTGCTTCTACTACCCCGATGCCTTCTCCCGTCCATTTATCTTTAGAGGGAGTCATTTTTAACTCTTCTTTTTGTAAATCTGGGTCTTGAAGTAGATTTTTAATAAGCTCTGCAGAGTGTAAAATCTCAATGGCTCTAGCCCAGTTGGTATGGAGTGTTTTATTACTCGCTTTGCCACTGTTATAGTCATGGAATTTTTCAAGTGCAGCTTGTGCCTGTGGTGTAGCATCTCCATAGGCTTTCGTTACATTGACACGTGCCAAAGGACCTACACGCACAGAACCTCGTTCTCTACCATACTTTTTCAAGTAAGGAAACTTCATGTAACTCCACTCTTCGGTTGCTTCGGCAAAATAATCCATATACTCATGATAATCAAACTCTTCAACAATATTTTTGTCTTCATCGGTGATTCTCATTTTACCATGGTAGTAATCAACATTACCATTATCGTCTACTAAACACATATTTAGTGCAGGAACATCTGCAAACCTATCTACCTGATCACGGTTCTCTTCATGAAATTTATAAAATACCTCAAGTGCTTCACTCGCATATTTGATAACAGTGTCAACATCAAGTAAACCATCTTCACCTTTTAAAAATCTCTCGATATCCGATTTTTTAATATTGTGATTGACACCACCTGGTACAGATGCGATACCGTGCATTTTTTTACCAAGTACTAGTTTTATACCCTCTTGCCCCCATTTTCTCAAGGCTACTACACGCTTAACCATCTCTGGATTTTCTTCTATTAGCCCTAAAATATTTCGCTTTTCAGGAGCAGCATCCATACCAAAAATCATCTCCGGCGCTATAAGATAGTAGTAGGCTGTCACATGCGACTGAAGCTGTTGAAAGTAGTGACCTAAACGTCTTACCTTCTCAGGAGTAGGTAGCATCTCTGTATTTTGAGCATATCCTACACCTATCATCTCATCCAGTACTTTAGCCCCACAAAGGTGATGGCTTACAAAGCAGATACCACAAATACGTTGTAAAAACATAGGTGCTTCCCAATAAGGATGCCCTTGTACAAATTTTTCAAACCCTCTAAATTCCACGACATGAAGTCTCGCACCGACGATATTATTGTCATCATCTAGTTGCACAGTAACTTTACCATGTCCCTCGATACGGGTTACGGGGTCTATAACTAATTTTTTACCCATCTTATTTCCTTTCTAATCGTAACGGTTGATTTCTCTTGGTAAATCAACTTCTCGTCCATTTGCTAAGTCATCTAAAACTTTAAATATTGCATCTCCATCAGGAGGACAGCCAGGTAGAAAATAATCCATTTTTACCACTTCATGACAAGGATAGACCTTGTTGGTAATGGGTGGTAAATCTTCATGAAAAGGAATGATTTTTTTCTGATCTGGCAACATTGTAGGTGATTCTAAATAGGCTTCTGTAAAACAATCTTCGAGTGAGACTAAATTTCGCATAGATGGTACACCACCCCAAACAGCACAGGCACCCACAGAGATAAGAATATCACAGTTTTCTCTAAAGTGAATCAGTGTTTCTACATTTTCTTCATTAGCGATACCACCCTCTACAAAACCAATCACACAACGGTGTGGAATACGCTTAACATCACTTAATGAAGAACGCGTAATGGCTATTTTGTCAAATAGGTCTATCATCCTATCATCCATGTCTAAAAATGAAAGGGTACAGCCCCAACATCCACACAGTGCAATGGTAGCAACTTGGATTTTTTCATCTCGTGCTTTACGACTTTTTTCATCTAAAGGTGTGCTTGGTAGTTCATGAGAAGCTATCTCATTTTTTTCTATACTGCTCATTATTGCTCTCCTTTTAAGATACGTTCTCTTATGGAAGATATATCATATTTTCTTACACCCATGGCATGATCATATCCACGTTCTTTATCTATAATACAACCAACAGGACAAATATCTGAGGCAAGCCTAGCTTGCTCTTTTGTCATTTTATCTGCCACATTTTTATCTATCTCTATCTGTGAGTGAGGGCCTCTACCACTGATGGAAAATATTTTTTGTCCAGTCTCTTCATCACGTATAAAGTTTACACAACGCTGACAAAAGATACATCTGTCTCTCTCTAGCCAGATGAGTTCAGAAGCATTTTCTCTTTTACGTTCTGTAAAACGGTAAGGAAAACGAGAAACCATCATGTCTGTTTCATAAGCTATGGCTTGAAGGTCACAGCGTCCACTTTTTTCACAGCTTGGACAGTTGTGTGTACCTTCAGAAAAAAGAGTCTCTACCAAAGCTTTTTGCATGTCTTTTACTTCAGGATCATCGACTTCTACATTCATGCCATCATACACTGGCGTCGCACATGAAGCTGCCATCCATCCGTTTACTTTGACAGAGCACACACGACATGTTCCTAAACAGGGTTTACCTCTCATGTAACAAAGACGAGGGATAAATATACCATTATCTGCAGCAACATCAATAAGTGGCTTTCCTGCAGTAACTTCGAATTCTTTACCATCAATGGTTATGTTGATTTTACTCATTTTGTCTCCTCTTGAATTCTTTTTGCTAAATTTTCATGTACAGAGGTAGAAGCATGTATGTCAAATGATGGACGTACCATATCTGTTGGATTAGCTAGTTTACGTTTATAGATTTTTGGAAACTTATTGAGTGTGTTTAAAAGAGAATTTGGAGAAGACATACCAAGACCACATCTGCTGGTACTTTTTATGATCTTACCCCAACTCACAATTTCATCCAAATCTTTTTGCGTGGCTTTTCCATCTACTACAAGGTTTATTTTCTGTAAAAGGTCAACATTCCCAGAACGACATGGGCTACAAGTACCACATGACTCATCTACAAAAAATTCCATATAGTCTTTTACTACATCAAGCATGTCACGAGAGTTGTTAAATATCATTAACGATCCATTACAGGAGAGGTCAGAGTAACAGAAGATTCTCTCACCATCTTTATGTGGATTGACACACTCTCCAGAAGGACCACTTACTTGTACTGCTTGCGTATCTTTTGCTCCTACCATACGAAGTACTTCATTGAGAGTAATACCCCACTCAATCATGTAGATACCAGGATAATCACAGTCACCAGAAACAGATAAAAGTCTTGTGCCTGATGATTCTTCTGTACCTAAAGCTCTATACCAGTCAGCACCTTTTGCAACAATACGACTTACTGCTGCAAAAGTTTCCACATTATTAATAATGGTTGGTTTTCCCAAATACCCCTCTTGTACAGGATAAGGAGGCTTCAGTCTAGGAGCCCCTCGTTTTCCTTCACAAGATTCAAGTAGAGCTGTCTCATCACCACAGACATACGCACCTGCACCCATCTGTATACGAATATCAAAGTCAAAATCTTGACCCAATATCTGCTCTCCCAAAAGACCTTCATGACGCAT
>JAKIUE010000033.1 GCA_021647715.1 Sulfurovum sp. | reverse complement strand
TCTGCAGCATATGGAATTAAACCATTTTTTGACGAAGCTTATCAAAAACCTAATACTACTCTATGGAATAATATAGATTATATTATTAATGAAGCCGAAAAACGTAGTATTTACATTGCGTTATTACCGTCTTGGAATAGTATGTTAAATACTACTACGCAAGCACAAACCTATGGAATATGGATTGCCAATAGATATAAAAATAAACCAAATATAATCTGGGCTATTGGAGGAGACAGCGATGGGGGTAAATATAGAGATATTTGGAATACCCTGGGAAGTGCTATTGATAGTATAGATAATAATCATCTTATTACGTATCATCCAAGTGGATTTGCAAGTTCAACAGATTGGTTTAAATATGCACCATGGATTGATTTTCATATGATTCAATCAGGACACTCTAAAGATGACACTATTAATAAAGCAAGTAACCTCTTTAAGAAGAGTTACCAATCCGCACCAAGTAAACCAATTTTAGATGCAGAACCAATGTATGAGACCATAACCAAAAACTTTTGGGAAGAAAATAGTATACAGTATGGAAGATTTACGGATACAGATGTAAGAAAATTAGCATATATACATATTTTTTCTGGAGCTTTTGGTCATACATATGGACATCATTCAATTTGGCAAATGTCCATAAATGGTATAAGCGCTGCTGAAAACTCTCCCGTTACTAAAACATGGAAGGAAGCATTAAATGATCCAGGTGCAATACAAATGGGATACATTACTAAGCTTATGAAAAGTAGACCGATTGTAAATAGAACACCTAATCAGTCTTTGATTCAAGATGGGTATGCTTTTGCCACTAAAGGCAATGGATATGCCTTTGTTTACTTACCCAATGGAGGAAAAGTTACTGTTAATCTTGATACTATTTCAGTTAGTAGTGTAAAAGCATATTGGTATAATCCAAAAAATGGTGAGACGATAGAGATAGATACGTATCAAAGGAACCAGATACAAATATTTAATTCTTCTACCAATCAAGATATGGTTTTAATCCTGGATGATACTGCTAAAGGATATAAGGTTCCCTAGAGAAGGAGTGAACTTATTACTTATTTTTTAAGTATAGTATTTTTGATAATCTGCCACCATGGTGCTTTATCGTCCCATTTTTTAGAAGTGTGAGGAGTAACATTTAGATTGCGTCCTCCCCAGACAATCATACCATCTGCATGACTAGACAGATACTCTACTTGAAGTTTCCAAAAAGATGGGTTTATATATGTGTAGGGAGTATCTTTGCTAGCATCATGATACTCAGGCCAGATAAAAGGAATGACGGGCTTACCATACATTCTTGCATCCTTAATTGCGAGAGAAGCATAGGTTTTCCAATATTTCTTATCTTTAAAAAAAGTATAAAGATCAGGACAAATTATGTCTACATACTGAGATAATCTTTTTACCCGTAAGTTTGCTTCATGCCATTTTTTGAGTTGCCTTTGTGATGGGTTAACAGTAACATAGTCTCTTACAGGAAGAATACCATAATAGCCAAATTTAAGATCGGGTCTGGCTTCTTTAAGTGTTTTAATAACGGCGATATATTTATCTATGCGAGGATTGGCTATAAAGTCAAAAACTTTGGGTCGAATATCCCATGATTCTATATCTAGAATGTAGGGTATTTTACTGTACGGCAAAGAATGAGCGTACTTTTTTAAGAACTCGAAATCAATGTTTCCTGCACCTTTAGGGAGAAGCATATCTTCGTAAAGTATAGGAATAGAAGGAAAAATATATTGATTGAGTCTATTTTTGTTTGTATAGCTTGTGGCATCATAAATTTTTTTCTTTAAGTCGATAGGATAGAGGGTGGAAGTAGTAAACATAAAGAGAAAAAAAAGTATAGAGATAACTCTCATTTTATGATCCTTGGCGTATGATATGATAGTAAAAAAGAGTATGAGTATACAGCATATTCTTCTTAGGTAGGATTAAATACAAAACATTTATACTAAGTATAAAAAGTAAACAGGTTACTACCTTCTATGATTGGAAGATTTACCACATATAGACCATTATTTTTCTTTGATATAAATGTATGATGGGTATTTTTAAGAGTGAAAGCACTTTGACTTGTAAGTGACAGCTGTGTATTTGAAATGTGTTTTGGATTGTTAAAAGAGATAGTTAACTTGTCTTTTTTTATAGATATTTTGGAATGTTCTTTTGTATAGTAATATTTGGCAATTTCTTCACATGTGGCATACCAAATGGAACGTTTGTTCAAAAAAGTATAGATTTTATGTAAACTGTCAATATCTGTAATAAAGTTTGCTGACTGCACTTTCCCTCTTGTTGTAGAAGGGGAGTAATGTTCTTGTATGCTAATAATACTTCTGTTTTTGTAAAGCGTGCGAAGTCGTGCTTTCGCTACTATATTGTAAAGAGGCTGGAGGTATTTTGTAAAGCGTTTAATGTTGTCTTTTCTTTTCTCTTCGGTTTTGTAAGAGAGCCTCACAAAGCTATTGCCTGAATATGTGGTAGGAAAGAGTAAAATATTATTTTCTCCATAGAGCGTAATCTGTGGGTTATTCTCTTTAAAATGTGTTGTATCTGACCAGTATAAAAAGTTGCACTTATCTATAATATCTAAAGAGTTTCCTCTTTGCATATATCCACAAAACTTCCCTCCACTGATATCAATGTCTACTTCTTTTTTAAAGCGTTCAATGCCTTGTTGTGTAACTTCAACCCCTCTTTTTATCTCATCAAAAAGTTCCCACTCATGTACAAAGTGGCTTGTGAGTGGATCGGTATTATTCCTATCATACATACCATGATCTGATCCATGGTGTGCAATTTCATGTTCTTGTTTATGGAGTGCCTTTAAAAATGAGGTAAAGTCTTCTCTTTCTCCTACAGCATATTTTTTATATTTATGGGAGGTTCCCTCATGAATGACATTATGTTTAAGATAAGGCACAAAAAAGGTAATTTTTATATCTGGAAACTTTTGTAATAGATGTTGTGTTAAAAACGAAAAAGCAGAACCTTCTTGTCCGCAAAGTAATCCCCAATCATTTTTGTAAGTCTCATGATACATATGAATATAAGCATCACTAAGGTCATCTATCATAAGTACAGACGGTGCCTGAAAATTATTATACCATGGCGAGATGTTGAGCATGGATAACCTTTTTAATTAGAGTATTGTGTGTAAAATTATACTGTTCTTAGCAATAGTATATCACGAATTATCATTATGAAAAAAGAGATTAGTTTTAAGATGAGTACATTGGTATCAAATAAGTAATATATATATTATATAATATCAGATTAGTAATAAAATATGTGCACTATAAGGGTGTAACAGATATGGATAATCATGCAGAAAATGCTTTTAATGGGACCTAGAGTAAATAAAAACAATCCCTCAGATACGGGAGGAGCTGTTGTTTTGTTTGAAAATCTATTAGTTGAACTACAAAGAGAGAAATATCCTTTTTTGGTTATAGATACAAATAAAAAGAATTATACTAATAGTGTAATAGCTTATCTTTCCATTTTTTTTAAATTATGTGCGTTACAGTTTAAAGTAGAACATATTTCGCTTCATAGTTCAAGAGATTATATACTTTTGTCACCTGCAGTAATCATGTTGGGAAAAGTGTTTGGAAAGACAACAAGTTTACGTAAATTTGGTGGAGAAGCATGGGATACCTATACAAATGCAAGAGGTATGAGAAAAAAGCTCTTGCTCTTTATTTTTACACATATCAATGTCCTTTTTTTGGAGATGAAGTATTTAGTCGATAATTTTAATGACTTGAATGAAAATACATTTTGGTTTCCAAATGTTAGAATACGAGACATAGAACCTTCCTTACCTAGAAAATTTAATAAAAAATTTATTTTTGTGGGACATATCAAAGAAGAAAAAGGAATAGATGAAATTTTAGAAGTATCACAGAGGCTAGACTCCTCCTATACTATAGATATTTATGGATCCATTTCTGATGACAAATATACTAAAGAGTATCTTGAAAAATTTAATATTCAATACAAAGGAGCACTTTTAGCACAAGAAGTTTACACTACCCTGAATAAATACAATGTATTGTTGTTGCCGAGCTACAAAGAAGGCTACCCAGGTATTGTTATAGAGTCTTATGCAATGGGACTTCCTGTTATCTCAACAACACTTCCTGGACTGAAGGAAATTGTTGAAATAGAAAAGACAGGTATCTTGACGAAAGTAAAAGATGTAGATGCACTCAAGGAGGCAATATTGTTTTTTAATGAAGATAATTATCAATCAATGTCAGAAAGTGCCTATAGAAAGTTTAGAGAATTTAATGCACAAGTACAAACAGAACTTTTTGTAAAAAGGGTTGTTTCAGGAAACTCATTATGAAACTTATTTTACTTTTTAATACAATCAAGTATCTAAAGCCTACGCAAATATATTATAGGATTTTTTACGTTGCACGTAATAAAATACGAAAAGTTGCAGGCTTTACTTATCCACTGGAAGTAGAGGCTACTTCAACAGATTTGGCACTTGAACCCTCTATTGTAAGCTATAGCTCTTATGAGAATAATAGATTTACATTTTTAAATTTCTCTACTATTTTTGATAAAGAAATTGACTGGAACTATAAGAAACATGGGAAACTTTGGACATATAATTTGACATATTTTGATTATCTTTTTCAGGAGAATATGACAAAAGAGACAGGGTTGATGCTCATGAATGACTTTATAGATAACTCGCATACACATAAAGACGCATTGGAGCCTTTTCCTATAGCCCTTAGAGGGATAAATTGGATAAAATTTTTAGTGAAATACCAAACAAAAGATGCAAAAATTGACAATAGTCTATATGCACAATATAAAATACTTGTAGATAACTTGGAGTATCATCTTCTTGGAAATCATTTACTTGAAAATGGTTTTTCTCTTCTTTTTGCTGCATATTATTTTCAAGACCCACTTTTTTACGCTAAAGCTAAAAAGATACTCACTCAAGAACTTGAGGAACAGATACTATCAGATGGAGCACATTTTGAATTGTCACCAATGTATCATCAGATTATGTTATTTCGAGTACTTGATTGTATTAATTTGGTGACAAACAATAATTACATGAACAAAGAAATGGAGACCCTTTTGGTAACAAAAGCAAAACGCATGTTAGCATGGCTTAAAAACATTACTTTTGAGGGGGGAGAGATACCACTTTTTAATGATAGCACTAAAGCAATAGCACCTACAACCAGTGAATTGTTAATGTATGCAAAAAGATTAAATATTGATTATCCAGAAGATGTGGTATTGAATGAGTCAGGATATAGAAAAATAAAAAGAGATAGATATGAATGCATTGTAGATGTGGGCAAGATTGGTCCTGACTATATACCTGGACATGCACATGCAGATACTTTTAGTTTCGAATTATATATAGATAGTAAACCTTTTATCGTTGATACAGGATTGAGTACTTATGAAACAAATGAAAGACGTTTTGATGAACGCTCAACTTCAGCACATAATACAGTTGAGGTTTCAGAAAAGAATAGCAGTAATGTCTGGGGAGGATTTAGAGTAGCAGAACGTAGTAAAATTACATATTTAGAAGAAAAGGATAACAAAATAACAGCAACACACGACGGATATAAGAAGAAAATGGATATTCTGCATACAAGATATTGGGCATTTGAGATGGATAAAATTACCATAAAAGATAATTTGAGTAAAAATGCTATATCTGTGGCAAGATTACATTTTCATCCTGATATTACAGAACCTATGATTCAAAATAGTGTATCTATTCAAAATAATGCATATAAAATAAAAGAATATAAATATGCAGATGAATTTAACAAGTGTACAAAAGCATTAGTAATGGAAATTGAATTGGAAAAAGAAGTAGAGGTTAAAATAAAGCTATGAAAATATTATTTATTACAGATAATTACCCCCCTGAGGTTAATGCCCCATCAACAAGAACATATGAACATTGTAAAGAGTGGGTAAAAGAAGATACTGAAATAACTATTATTACCTGTGCTCCAAATTTTCCACACGGAAAAGTATACGAAGGGTATAAAAATAAATTATATCAGACAGAGATGGTTGATGGGATAAAGATAATACGTGTATGGACTTATATGAGTTCAAATAGTGGATTTGTAAAACGTATTTTAGATTATATGAGTTTTTCATTTATGGCTTTTTGGGTTGGATTATTCCAAAAAACTGATGTGATTATTGCAACGTCACCTCAATTTTTTACTACGTGGAGTGCTTATGGATTATCTTTCTTTAAGAGACGTCCATGGATATTTGAACTTCGAGATATCTGGCCAGAGTCTATTCGTACTGTGGGTGCGATGGAAACAGGTTTTGTATTTAATACCTTAGAAAAAATAGAATTATTTCTCTATAAAAAAAGTAATAAAGTTATTGCAGTTACAGATGCATTTAAGGCAAACTTAATGCGTAGAGGTATTGAAGAATCAAATGTTGATGTTGTAACAAATGGCTCAAATATGGATCTTTTTTCCCCACAGGCCAAAGATGAAAAACTTTTGGATTCTTTAGGGCTGAAAGATAAATTTATTATTGGATACATTGGGACACATGGTCTTGCCCATAGTTTAGATTTTATTGTCACGTGTGCGTCTAAAATTAAAGATTCCGATATACATTTTTTATTTATTGGGGATGGTGCGATGAAGAATAAAATACGTGCATTGGCAGAAGAGCTAGAACTTAATAATATAACATTTTTGAATTCAATTGCAAAAGAAGAAGTGCCACACTATCTTGCAATAACTGATATATCTTTGGCACCATTAAAAAAAGAAGATAATTTTAAAACAGTTATCCCCTCAAAAATATTTGAAGCTTCAGCAATGCAGAAGCCAACATTATTGGGAGTAGAGGGGCAAGCAAAAGAAATTATTGAGGCGCATCATGCAGGGCTTTGCTTTGAACCAGAAAATGAAAAAGATTTTTTAAAACAACTAGAGAATATACGTAAACCAGAGCAGTATAAAAAGTTACAAGAAGGATGTGTATCTCTTGCCAAAGCATATGATAGGAAAAAATTAGCTAAAAAAATGTTAGATATTATTATGAAAGTGCATAGCACCTAAATTGGAATGTTAATTTGAAAAAATGGATAAATACTACTTTTGACAATTTTTAGATACAATTCAGTTCTATTTGACAAAAGTATTTGGCAGCAATACAAAGGGAAAACATGAATAACCATAGCGATAATATAAACGAAGATGATATAGATTTAAGAGAAGTGTTCAAAACAATTCGTAGTTATAAGTATAGTATCCTACTGTTTATTGTATTGGCTACATTGGTTGCCAGTATCTATGCCTATATGAGCCAAAATATCTATAATACATATACAAAAGTTGAAATAAGTCCAAATAAAAATCAAAGTAAAATGGGCCCAGAAGATATTTTAGCTATGGTTATGGATGGAGGTTCTGTTAATGCTGACACTGAAATTGAAATTGTAAAATCAGTATCTCTTGTGAAAAGGGCAGCAAAAAATGTAGATATTTCGCACCACTATTCGACAACAAGAAACTTTAAAAATGTGGAACTCTATAAAGATTCCCCCTTTGAGGTAGGGATGCTAAAAGGTTTTAATCTTACGTTTACATTGTATCCTGTAGATTATACACAGTACCGACTTGTTATTGAAGAGGCAAAAGACATCAATGGAACTGAATGGTCTTATGATGAAATACATGACTATCAAGATGAAGTCGTAACTGAACATTTTCATATAAATATAGTTAGAAGCAAGGAAATGTTAGATTCAAAATATTATTTTCTCATTGATGGTGATGACGAAGCCGCAAGAAAAATACATAACAACATTAGTGTAGAGCAAAAAACGAAAAAGAGTTCTATTCTTACTATTTCATATAATGATAGTGTGCCTTTACGAGCACAAGAGTTTACAAATGCTCTAGCCCAAGCGTATGTTGATAGAAGTGTAGAAAAAAAGACAAAAGAAGCTGAGTTAAAACTTTCTTTTATAAATAAACAACTTAAACATATTACTAATAATTTAAATAGTTCAGCTTCAAAACTTGAAGAGTTTAAGAGAAATGCAAATACAGTTGACCTTAGTGAAAATTCAAAGAAAATTATTAATCAGATGTCTGATATGGAAGTAAAACTTTCTGAAATCACTATCAAAGAAAAATTGTTAAAAAATTTATCTCAAGAGATTAAGTCTGGAGAAAGTATAGAATCTATTTCAGTAACTGGTTTGAGCAATGCATACAGTGGTCAAACGCCTCTTACTACTATGATTTCGGATCTTCAAAAGGCAACTATTAAAAAAAAGAAACTTAGTTCAGATTTTACCAGTGTGCATCCTGAAATTAAACGTATCAACAAAGAAGTCCTAAGCTTGAAAAGAATCATCGGGACAACTATTAGAAATTTAAATAAAAACATTTTGGGAGAAAAGGAATATTTAGAAGCCACTATTGCAAAACAGCAAAAGTATTTAAATACCTTACCTGCGGATGAGAGAATTCTTGGAGAGTTAAAACGCAAATTTGAAGTCAGTTCAAAAGTGTATTCATACTTACTAAAAAAACAGTCAGAAACGGCGATGATTAAAGCTTCCACACTTAGTCAAATAGATATTGTTGACAAAGCATTTTATCCCAAAAACCCTATTGAGCCAAAACGTATGAATATCGTTATTATTGGGATGATTGTGGGCTTGCTATTAGGTCTTTTATTCGCATTTATGCGGGCTTATCTGGATAATAGGATTAAAGGAGAGGATGATGTTAAAGAAATGACAAAACTTCCTTTACTTGGGGCTATAACAACGATAAAAGAAAATAAAAATGATGCCAAGCGTATCAAGTCTGTCTCCTCCCCTAAATCTTCTGTAGCAGAAGGGTTTAGGGCATTACGTACAAATCTACAGTTTATGAATATTGAATCTAAATGTCATGTAATAACTGTTACATCTACTGTTGGAGGAGAAGGAAAAAGTACAATATCAACGAATCTTGCAGCAATAATGGGTACTGTTGGAAAGAAAACTATCGTAGTAAACATGGATATGAGAAAGCCTACAATACATGAAAAGCTTGGGGTATTGAATACCAAAGGAATAAGTTCATACTTGTCTAATCAGTATGAGTTAGAAGATATTATATTAGGAACAGAATATGACAACCTTGACGCCATAACTTCAGGACCTATCCCTCCAAACCCAGGGGAACTGATACAAAGTAAGATGATGGTACAATTACTAGACGAGCTAAGAAGCAGGTATGATGTAGTAATATTAGATACACCTCCTGTTGGGTTGGTATCAGATGCCAGAACATTGATGCGTTATGCAGACACAATTTTATATGTTGCCAGAGTTGATTATTCTAAAAAGTCATTTTTGAATTATATTAAAAAACTTTCACAAGAAGAAATTAAAAAACTAGGTATTGTTGTGAATGATATTGATCTTGAGGAAGATGGCTTTGGCTATGGATATGGCTATTATGAGGAAGATTAAATAAAATATTTAAAACTTTTCTAATTTTTGGTTATAATTATGGCATTTTTAAAGCGTGGCATTGTAAGCCACTATAAATACCTGCAATGGTAAAGGCATAATTTGAACGAAAATCTCATAGGTTACATAGATGACCAAGGCAACATTTTAGATACACAAAGTGCAGGTGAAAACTGCACAGCTACACCTATAGAGTATGATAACTCTGAGGTATCACTAGAGATAGTACGTCACTCTACTGCACACCTGATGGCACAAGCAATTACAGAACTCTATCCTAACTCGCAGTTTTTTGTGGGGCCTGTAGTAGATGAAGGGTTTTACTATGATTTCAGGGTAGATGAGCAAATCGGTGAAGCAGATTTGAAAACCATTGAAAAAAAGATGAAAGAGCTTATTAAGAAAAAATACAAAATAGAAAAATATGACATGAGTAAGGCAGAGGCATTAACGAAATTTGCTAATGATGACTTGAAGTTAAAAGTCATGGAACGTATTAGTGATGATACTTTGTCTGTGTATAAACAAGGTGACTTTGAAGACCTTTGTCGTGGACCTCATGTACCAGCACTTCGTTTTTTACATAACTTTAAACTTACACGTGTGGCAGGTGCCTACCTTGGTGGAGATGAAAAAGCCGAGATGCTTACCCGTATCTATGGGATTGCATTTGCAGACAAAGAGACACTTAAAGCGCACATGACTATGCTAGAAGAAGCTAAAAAACGTGACCATAGAATCATTGGTGCGCAGATGGAACTCTTTATGTTTGATGAGTCAGCAGGTCCTGGACTTCCTTTCTGGATGCCAAAAGGGGCAAAACTTCGTTATAAACTAGAAAGTATTTTACATAAGGCACATCTTACACGTGGGTATGAACCCGTACGTGGTCCGGAGATTTTAAAGGCTGAGATGTGGAGAACTTCTGGACATTATGCCTGTTATGGTGAAAATATGTATCTTACGACTATTGATGAACAGGAGTACGGGATTAAGCCTATGAATTGTCTAGGACATATTCAAGTGTTTAAGCATACACCAAAATCTTACCGTGATTTACCATTAAAATATTATGAGTATGGGGTAGTGCATCGACATGAAAAATCTGGTGTACTTCATGGGCTATTTCGTGTTCGTGAGTTTACACAAGACGATGCACATATCTTCTGTGAACCTAACCAGATAGCAACTGAAGTGCTAGAAGTAGTAGAGTTCGTAGACTCTGTTATGAAACTCTTTGGTTTTGAATATAGCATGGAGATTGCAACAAAGCCAGAAAAAGCTATAGGAGAAGATAGAGTATGGGAAATAGCGACACAAGGGCTAATAGATGCACTTGAGGGCAATAATTTACCTTATGGTATAGATGAGGGTGGTGGGGCTTTTTATGGGCCTAAAATTGACATTAAAATCACAGATGCAATAGGACGAAAATGGCAGTGCGGTACGATACAAGTAGATTTTAATCTTCCTGAGCGTTTTGAAGTAGAGTATGTGGCAGATGACAATACACGAAAACAGCCAGTGATGATACACAGAGCGATACTTGGGTCATTTGAGCGCTTTATTGGAATTCTAACTGAACACTATGCAGGAGAATTCCCTTTCTTCTTGGCACCCATACAAGTAATTTTCATACCTATTTCAGATTCCCATGCGGAGCATGCCCATGTTTTAAAGAAAAAACTTTTACAAGAAAGCATTGATGCCGAGGTGTATGATAAAAATGACTCTTTAAACAAGCGTGTCCGTAATGCAGAAAAACAACGTGTACCTTATGTCGTGATTATAGGAGATGAAGAGGTTGCAAATGAAACAGTTGCTATTCGTGATAGACGTAATAAAGAACAGTATAACCTTACACAAGAAGAATTTATGGTAAGATTAAGAAAACAACTTCAAGAAGGAAAGATTTGAGTAGACAAAACGATAGAAACAACAGAGGAAGAAGAAAGCCTGACGACACCATTATGAATGGTGCAATTAGAATTGCTGAACTTAGAGTACTTGGGGATGATGGCGAACAATTTGGTATCATCTCACTTGCAGAAGCCATGAACATAGCAAATGCAAAAGAGCTAGATTTGGTACTTATGTCACCAGATGCAAAGCCTCCTGTTGCGAAAATCATGGACTACGGAAAACACAAATACGAGCTTGAAAAAAAGAAAAAAGAAGCCCGTAAAAACCAGAAAAAGATTGAAGTCAAAGAAGTGAAGTTCTCTTGTAAAATTGCAGAGAATGACATTAATTATAAAGTAAAACATGCTAGAGAGTTTTTAGAAAAAGGAAAACATGTAAAATTACGTGTTTTCTTGCGAGGGCGTGAAATGGCAAACCCTGAATGGGGTGTTGATGTACTTAACCGTGTATGGCCTATGCTTGAAGATGTAGGTAATCTAGAGAGTAAAGCGAGCCAAGAAGGTCGTTATATAAATATGTATGTAACACCACTTAAAAAATAATTTATTTTTCTTTTTATTGTCATTTCCTAAATTTTTAGGGAATGACTTCACTATCTTATTTTAAACTTTATCCTCTTCTTTTCGTATCATATAGAATCCTATTCCCATAGTGAGTAGCATCATGATAAACAGCGTGATACTATTGTAGGCAGTTCCATCTGAAGTTTGAGTAGAAGCACACTGTATATCTAGACGTACAGTTGCTTCAGATACATTCCCGTTTTTATCAGTGATAGTGTAAACGAAAGAGTCTTTCACCTTATTGATATTTGCAAAAGGAGAGTAGAGTAGTATCTCTACGCCATCACTGCCTTGGGCTATCTCTACTGTTCCATGTACTGGTTGTGCAGAAATAGTTATTTTAACTGAACCACTAAATGAGTCATTTGCTAATACATTTATATCATTTGCACCATAATGTGTTATGACTATAGTTCCATCATCAACAGCATTTAGTGTTACTGGCTCTACTGCATCATAGCCTACAGTAACAGTTGCAGGATTACTTTGTAGTCCTGTCGCTATTTCGGTCAGTATGTAACTTATCGGTGTTGGATTACCTGCAAAGCCTTCTATTGGGCTAAATGTCAAGATACCTGTACTTGCATTATATGACCATGTTCCTTCTCCTGGAACGGTTACACTGCCATCGTCATTTACCCTGCCACCATTAGGAGCGATGAGTGTGACGTTGACATCGTCAGCAACAGCTGCTGAGCCATCATCAAGGGTATCATTTGCTAAGATATCTATGCTTACATCATCTCCTATAGTATTCCCTGTTAGAGAGCTGTCGTTTGCACTATTTGGAGTTGAATCACTATTATCAAGATAATCTGGTATACCATCGCCATCTGTATCTATGTCATTGCCACCTTCTACTGTATCTGTAAGTCCATCATTGTCACTATCATCATCTAAAAAGTTATATACCCCATCACCATCTTGATCAAGGGTAATACCGTGCCCAAGTGCTACAGCATTGTCACCCTCGTCTGCGTCTGAGATTCCATCACCATCCGTATCAGATGTACCTAATACAGATATAGGTCCACATAACGTTGTAAACTCTAGATTTGGTGTTACTCCTGTTTGTGTTGGTTTTACAGCAACGGTACCATTGTTTACCCATGCAGCAAGTTCTAAAATTTGACCTGTACCATAATCCCATGTACCGTTATTTGTAAATGTCGTCACTTCTCTGAGTGTCCCATTATCCGAGATATCCAATAAAGCCTCAGTGGTTATCGTATAGTTTTGACAGTTTATATCTTTTACCGCACCACTACCTATGCGTTCTATGTAACCATTGATAACATCGGCATAGAGAGGATGTGCCAACATTAAAATAACAGTAAAAAATAGCATTTTAATACGAGGTATCATCTATAGACTCCAAAATTTCATAGCTTTATCTACTATAGTATTATATTTTACCAAAAAAATGTCAAAATTTTTCATTTCTTACCTAAACCATGCTGGATTATTTGTGAGTGGCGAGCCAAATGTTTCGGAACTGTTACCAGAATCCTTAGACTTTACATTAACTATAGGGACTCTCATATCATTGATCTCAAAGACAGTGTTAAGTGAATATGTCCTATTTATTTTACACCCATCTTCTACTACCGTGATATTTGTACCTGTATAGTTTTGTTGTCCAAATACAGTCTCATCACCTGTATGGAATCGAAAGCCAAATGCATCAGAATAATTTGAAGTGCCAAAATTGTAGGTAATTACACCATCACATAAACCTACATATCTTTGTCTCCCTTCACTAGAAACTGCCCTAATAGCATTAATCTGCGTATTGGTTAGTGCGAGTGAAAAGTCTGTTTGTACCCATCTCCATGCATCACCTGCATTATTAAAATAATGCTTATCGACCAAATCATTTGCATAAGGTATTTTTGTCCAGCCACCACCAGACATATCGCAGTGTACTTCAAAGGCATTGTCCGTACTCCCCCCCCATCGGGGTTTATCCAATACACACCATCTCTTGGATTACAGCCATTATCTAATATCTGCTTGCAAGTTAATCCTGCTGTTGTTTGTGTCTCCCCAAGATTTTTATCTTTAACTATATAGGGGTTTGAAGTAGTGCCTGTACCGGAAACTTCCATACAATTCCCCGCTACTATCTTGGTCTCACTTCCATCACTTGAGATACTATGCCAAGCTGTGGTATTACGCTCATACACTTCATTATCATCTGTATTAAAAATAAGAGAACCTATCACAGGTGTTGTTATGGCATTCATCTCTGCTGTAGTGACAGTATGAAGCACAACCAATTCATCACTTAATGGTGAGGCATGTATATGTGTCGCACAAAGTACAAATAATACACTACTCCATACAGATTTTATCCACATGATTACTAATCTCTTAATTTTCATCGTACAAATAACTCAACTGTTTTAACAGCTATACCAGAAGGGCCTGGTATTCCTATTCCGGCATATACAGATCTTGAGCCAACAGAATACCACCAATTACTATGATTAACTGATCCATCTAAAAATGTATTACCAGAATTATTTTCCAATCCTCCCCAACTATTATTACTTGAATCAATGGCTATAGCCACATAACCAGCAACAGGTATTGTGGGAGACCCGCCACTTCTTGGGTCAAAAGTTTGTTTCCAGTGATTTCGTATGTTTTCATTAGGATAATTTAGTCTAAACTCATAAGGAACATCACTTTTAATGCTATCAATTTTATTTAAAATAGAATACTTAGCAGTAGATAATCCAGGCGAAGACTCATTAATAGAATCAGCCTCAGCATCACTTGCAAAATACCCACCAGAAACATCATGTCTAAAGACTAAGGTCCATCCTCCTCCATCATTAGTCATATCACAGTAAACTTGGTAGGCATCTGCTGTGCTTCCTGCATTTGGGTCTATCCAGTATAGTCCATCTGGCACAGTACATCCAGTATCTAAAATCTGTTTACATGATGCTCCCGCATCTGCTTGTGATTTACCAGGGGATGCTGCATTTATCACATAAGGATTGGCTGTTGTGCCAATCCCTGTAATATCCATACAGTTCCCCGGCACTATCTTGGTTTCGCTTCCATCGCTAGAAGCTAGGTGCCAAGCTGTAGCATTACGTTCATAGATTTCTTTGTCATCAGTGTTGAACACAAGTGAACCTTCTTTAGGGGATGCGATAGTATTCATCTCCGTCGTAGTGACATTATGCAATACAACTAATTCATCACTTTGAGGTGCAGCATTTAGCAGAGGTACAAAAATAATCAAAGTCAGTACTATAGAGCTTATAATATTTTTCATCATTAATTCGTTCCTATAGTGTAGGGTACCGAACTCGTACCATTTCCAGTAACAACCATACCACTTCCAGCATTGACTTTAGTTTCGCTGCCTGTTGACCTTAGTCTCTTCCATGCACTGCCTGTATAAAAGTAAAGTGTATTTTCAGTGGTATTAAACACAAGACTCCCTGCTTGTGGGGTAGTGATGCTGTTCATTTCGGTTGTTGTCACTTTGTGCACTTCTAATAATTCATCTGCAGTGATAGCATATAGCGTTGAAAACGGCATGCTTAATAGCAATAGATAAAAGGTTAATGTACGCAGTATATTTTTCATTTAAAGCCCCCAAAATGTCATAGCATTTTCTTCTATATCTTGATACTCTGTTATAGCTATATCTGTTTTATACATAATCATCTCGTTAAACTTTGATGTAGCGTGGTTGGATGGTTGATCACCAGTTGCCCACCCTATAGCAAAATCTTCCGTCCTTGTACATCTACCTGTGGTATGCGTACCATTAAATTTTTCTATACCATCTGCTCTTGCTATGGCATGTGTAGAGGTTTTTATAAAAGTATAGTGTGCCCAATTATTTGCATTAGCACTATTGGCAAATGACCTTGGGTTATTACAACATATACCTGGATCAAAGTATAGACCATTATTACTCCAGTTTAAGTGTGTACTCCATCTGTCTGAGTAGGTTAAAACACCAAATGTATGTTGGTTTTTTGTTGTTGCACTTATTATGGTGAGGACTGTACCTTCATTTCCTGCATTTGTGACATCTTGTATACCATTAGGCGTATCTACGGTCAAATGGTCGTTTGAGCCATCACCTTGAAAGTATGGCATAGTAGCATCAGGATAAAAGCGTGGTTGTTGACTGTTGGTATTTTGCACAGCGTCTCTACCTAGCCCACTTTGGTCATACCAAGTATGGATAAATACATTAGACCCGTTTCTCCAAATATCTATAGCAGCTACATCAACGATGTCATTGTCTCCCCAGCTAAAGTCACGCTCTGCATTGTCGATAGCACGTCGTAGTCTGACAAGAGGACCATTGTAGTCACTCTCCAAGACACGCATAGAAAAAGCAAAACTTATATTCGTTAGTTTTTCGTCAAGTATATGTGATGGCTGGAGTGTAGGAAAATGATTATAGTTAGATATTTGGGCATTCCCTATACTAGAGAAAAACAGATAAACAATAATATATAAAAAGTTTTTACTCTTCATCTTATCTTCTCAAATCTCCAGTTAAATGATACACATCCGTTGAGGTACTCACTATCCCTACACCAGCATCTTTACCAGCAGTTTTAAATCTATTTAAACGGTTTTTAACAGCCACTCCACTACCTGCTATGGTTACTTTGCCTGTGCCTATTTGATAGATAGAAACATTATATCCTACAGGTAAACCAGAAGGGACAGTAAGTGTTATGTCTGCACTACTGTTAAATGTAAGTACTGTACCATTATCACTCGCTTGTAAAGTATAGTCGCCTGTTTTTTCAAGCACTTGAGCATTAAATAGTAGTTCTTTCCATAAACCATTTGCATAGACATAAAGTTTCTTTTTTGTCTTGTCATATACAAGTGCACCTTCCTCACTGGGAATAGCAAGTGATGCCATCTCAGCTGTAGTGAGGGGATGTATCTGTACTAACTCATCTGTTGTTGTTGCAAAAGCAACAAAGGGAACAGTGCAAAGAATAACTTGTATTATTTTTTTCATCTTATTATTTCCTAGTAATCTATGACTGTAAACATAAATTCGATATCTCTTTGTGCTCTATTACCTGCACCATTGTCATTATCTCCAGTTTGCACAACAAAACTACCTGCTGATTGGTTACTGTATGAGATATCATAATCATCGTTTCCTAAACCATTAGAGTCCAATATAGTCAACTGAACAGTATAATCTGCCGTTGGTCTTGCAGTATCAAGTGTTACTGTATAATTTCCTGCACTATTTCTTGAAACAGATGCACCATATCCACGTTCTAATGCCCCTGCTCCACTCACTTTACCAAATGCTACTATTGGGCTAGATCTAAATGTTGTCTCCGTCGCATTTTCATTGGTATATTTGTACTCTAATTGGTTTGGCTGTTGAGTAAGTGTTGTGACTGTTTGAGGAGGAGTATTGACACTTAAGTCATAATCATTTCCTGTTTTAGTAAGTGTTACACTATTGTTATTTGAGGTTAATGTTTGTATCTCATTAGTGTTATCTGTATCACCATCAAGAGCAGCACTTGCCACTATGGCAGCTGCAACTTCAGTATCAGTCGCAAAAGTAGTATCCAAATCAATAGTCTTGTCTGCTTCACCATCATCTTCTACTGAGAGGTTTAATGTGGTACCTGTTAGTGAAAAGTTATCTATTGTTTGGTCATCAGTACCTGAGTTGTTCAAGTCTGATAGGTCAACAGTTTGGCTTGTTCCATCTTCAATGCCAACAGTAAGTTCATTGGTTGCTGAGTTAAAAGCAAGACCATCAATGTTCTGATCATCAGAACTAGCAGCTGCAAGTACCGCAGTAAAGTCAACCGTTTGTGTCCCACCATCTTCTAGGGTTAAAGTAAGGATACTTGTATTGTTGTCTAAAGAAAAGTTGGTAATGGTTTGGTCATCGGTGTTATCCATAAATGGAGATAAGTCTACGGTACCACCATCTTCGAGAGTTAAGATATTAGAGACAGCATCAAGACTGAGTGCTTGGTCATCACTTCCATTGTTGTCTAAAGAGGAGAGGTCTACCATTGTATCGCCGCCTGCATCAGTAAGTGTCAAGTCTGTACCTATGAGTGTAGCTGATTGCAAGAGCTCATTACTTGCACTGGTATCATTGTCATCAGCGATGTGTGTATCAAGTGCAGTCTGTACAGCAGAAACTCCAGCTGTGTTATTGAGTGCAGAGAGGTCTACCGTACTACTTACACCATCTTCAATCCCTACAGTTAAAATATTAGCACCATCAAGGGCTAAATCTTGGATACCTTGGTCATCACTACCATTGTTATCTAAAGAAGAGAGATCCACAACAGTAGCACCACCTGCATCGGTGAGTGTTAAGTCTGTACCTGTAAGCGTGGCTGATTGTAAAAGCTCATTACTTGCACTAGTATCATTGTCATCAGCAACATGCGCAGCCAAGGCAGCAGTAACAGTAGCAATCGCTGCACTATCATTAAGTGTAGATAAATCAACATCCATAGACGTACCATCTTCAATCCCTACAGTTAAGATATTGCCATTGAGGGCTAAAGCTTGGATGTCTTGGTCATCAGTACCAGCATTGTTAAGACTAGAGAGGTTAATGTCATGATTGATATTGTTCTCTGTAATTGTCAATGTGTCACCATTAAGGGCTACGGTGTTAATAAGCTCATTGCTTGCATCCGTATCATTGTCATCAGCGATATGTGCATCAAGGGCAGCTTGAAGTGTAGTTTGTACTGTACTAATCGCTGCTGTGTCATTAAGATCACTGAGGTCAACAACTTGTGTATTTCCATCTTCTAGTGTAATGCTTAAGTTATTCCCTGTAAGGCTAAAGTCTGTGACGGTTTGGTCATCTGTACCTGCATTATTGAGGGTTGAAAGATTAATGTCTGTGGCATTTCCATTGTTTGTAATAGTAAGTACCTGTGTTGCATCATCATAGGCTAAGTCTTGTATCTCATTGGTCGCATCGGTATCTTCATCTGCTGTAATATGTGCAGCAAGGGCAGCTTGTACTGCTTGGATAGAAGCAGTGTCATTGAGGTCACTTAAATCAACAGTTTGTGTGCCTCCATCTTCAAGTGTAAGCGTGAGTGTATTTCCACTTAAGCTAAAGTCTGTAATCTGTTGGTCATCAGTACCTTTATTTGTAAGGTCTGTTAAATCAATACTTTGTGTACCACCAGCATCCGTAATCGTAAGGTGTGTTCCGTTAAAGTCTGTTGCAGTAATAAGCTCATTACTTGCACTGGTATCATTGTCTGCTAGAACATGGGCAGCTACGGTAGTTTGTACAGCTGTAATGGCCACACTATTGTTCAAACCGGAGAGGTCTACAGTGAGTGTGCCACCATCTTCAAGTGTAATACTTAAAATATCATTTGTCATGTTAAAGTCTTGGAGTGTCTGATCATCTGTATTGATGCCAGTTTGAAGTGTAGCGATATCTGCCCAAGATGCTGTACCATCAGCATTACCCACCATAACAGTATTGGCAGCTTCATTACCATCTGTCATACGTATATGACCATTGACCTCTAGTCGCTCATTGGGCGTTGTGGTACCTATACCTACTTTACCATCTGATTGAGCACGCATGACTTCTGCATTACCGTCCCCATCAATAGTAAAATTACTAGAGACAGGAAGTATCTGTTCTATATCTCCTGCATACATAGTATGTGCCAAAAATAATAAAGCAACAGGAGCTAATAGTTTTTTCTTGTTCATAACAAATTTCCTTGTTTTCAAAGATAAATGATAATATAAATCTCTGAAGTATTATATTTTCAGAAGAAATATAGTTTCTTTAAATTATAATCTTATATACAATAATGACAAGATTAATGTCAAAAATGTCAAAGAAATAGCTATTTTATCATATTAAGATTAAAAAATATGAATAATAAGTTTCTGTCTATCAATATTAAGGGAAAAAATGTCACATATGAAAAAATTAATTTTTTCTGTATTTTTAATGAACTCAGTACTTTTTGCTGGGGGAGGAGTAGTACCTACACAGATACCTGTTCAGACTATGGATATTGTGAATCCTAGTCCTTATTATGTAGGTTTGGGTTTTGTACGGGGTCATTATGATGGATGTATTTACACAGGATGTAAGTATGTAGATGTTACATTTGGCACTATGGCAAGAGTCGGATATGAATGGAATCAATACCTAGGTATAGAGGCTAGAGTGCTAGGTACATTCTGGGGAGCAGATCCTCTCGGAGGACAAGAGTTAGCATATGGCGGTCTTTTTGCTAGGCCTATGTACGGATTTGCAGAAGATTTTAATATCTATGGTTTACTTGGATATGGGTGGACAAAAACAAGAACAGGCGGCAACGGTAATCTTCAAACTGTGGACGAAGGTGGATTCTCTGCTGGGCTTGGTATGGAGTATGACTTTTCTTCAAAAGAAGAGGATAAAGAAACAAATGTTGACTACACTAGAACCTTTGATGGTCAAGCCAATCAAGAAAATGGTTGGGGCGTTTTTGTCGACTATCAACGCTTATTGATTAAGTCTAGCACGCCAAAAGTGGATGTGATTTCCATAGGATTTACCTATGACTTTTAGTCTTTAAGTGCATAATGCAATTTTAGCCCTTCATCTGTCATAACAAACCCAGATATATGTATCTTCCCCTCATGTACCATGGCATGATGCCTCTTACATAGAGGTATGAGATTATACTTATGATTTTTATGAAAATGGTCAATATTCCCACGTGCATCTGCATCTTTTTGTTCTTGTATATGGTGCACATCTTCCACTTTTTCATCACATAAAGCACATTTACTCAAATAGAGTTCTTTATGGTATTTACTGCGTTTTTGTTTACTTAACTTTTTAATCTCCGAGCCACTATTATTGAGGTTTTCTCGTATAGTTTGTGCCATAGTTAAGAACTCTTTATCCATATGTAGAGATTTGGCAAACTCTAATCCATAGAGGCTATCTCCCATACCTAGTTGTAGTACACGGTTGTAGATAAGTGAATCATTGCTCTCATCATACTTTATACCTAGATGCAAAAAGATAAGATTTTGCAGTGATTGGAGCTGAGAGATGCTTCCTAGCTGGTGTAAGTGCGTAGCAAAGATAAAGGTCGACTTGAGAGAGATAAGCTTCAAAATCGCACTAGAGACGATGGCAAGAGCAGATTCTGTCTCTGTACCTTGACTAATCTCATCTCCCAGTACTAGTGAACGTTCATTAGCACGGTTAAAGATGTTTTTGAGTTCCATCATCTCTACGGCAAAAGTTGACAACCCTTTATAGAGATTATCCTGAGAGACAATACGTGTAAAGAGCTTGTCATAAAGCCCAAAACGTAGCTCTACTGCAGGTACAAAAAAGCCTGCTTGGGCGAGGACAACAGAAAGACCTATACTCTTCATAAGGGATGATTTACCAGAGGAGTTAATGCCATAAAGCAGTACACCTAAGACATCTTCTCCATCACTGGCATTAAGCGTGATGTGGTTATGGGGTGTTTGATTGTTTGTCCCTAAGTAGATGTCATTAGGGACATAAATACCTCGTTCATCATTAGATTCTATGATAGGGTGACGTAGGCCAATAGCTTCATAAAATGATCCATTTTCTATCACTGGTCGAGAGAGGTTCATTATTTTTGAACATTTGGCATTAGATATAGCAACATCAATGTTAGCCACAAAGACGATAAGTTTGTCAAATAAAAGTGAAAACCTGATTTCAAGTAGATTTAGGCTCTCAATATAGCGTTGCTTTACAAGTGAGACGAGTTTTACTTGAGAAGTTTCATAGTTACGTGTAATCTCCTCAAAAAGAGGGGCTTGTACTTTGACGGCATTTTTGAGGTATTTATAGCTAAAATCTTTAAAGAAATGGTGCTTGTTGTCAATAGTGACAAAAGAGTCTTTGAGTGCCTTTTCAATCAGTGTAAATCTATTTTTAGTAAGGTTAAGATAATAGCCCTCGCTCTCTAGGTAAGAGACAGTTGCATATTTGTTTGTTCCTGTAAAAAGCTTGTCTTTTTCAAAGAGTGCTTCTACATGTTGTGCAACAGACTGCATTTTATCGACTTCTTTTTCTTGTGCCTTTACAATGGTGTCAATAGCAGGGTAAATACCATCTTTAAATATATTGTCATTAATCTGTTCTATACGAAAACGTGCACAGATATCTAACTCAAAAGTGTCTTGTAATACTTTGAGCATTTCAGAGGTTTC
>JAKIUE010000032.1 GCA_021647715.1 Sulfurovum sp. | reverse complement strand
GCACAGCCATTATGCAAGGAGTTGCCACCGTTTTTATCGCCAATGTTTACGCGATAGACCTAAGCATATCTGATTATCTTACGGTGATACTTATGTCAGTTCTGGCTTCCATAGGTACAGCAGGAGTACCCGGTGTGGGACTCATCATGCTCTCTATGGTGTTTTTACAAGTAGGACTACCACCTGAAGGTATAGGGCTTATACTGGGTGTTGACAGACTACTTGACATGATACGCACCTCAGTCAATGTCACAGGTGATGCAGTGGTTACATGTGTGGTAGCTAAAAGTGAAGATGAGATAGACTTAGAGGTATTTGCAGATGAAGATGCTGGTTTGGTTGAAGAGTTGGAGATAGAGGATGCGAGTGGAAAAATATTGGCTGAGGAGATACATAAGAGATGAGTTATCATGGTCCTCAGGCATCAGTTTGTCTATAGTAAGAAAAGATGAAAGAATAATGCTATGTCTTTAAAAGGTAGTGAATATTTTGTAGCTGAAAGTCTACAAAATTATTTTGAAACATTGAATAAAAATGTGTCTTTTGAAGAGGGCGAAGATCCCCCAGATGTTTATTTTTTTATTGATGACATAAAGATTGCAATAGAAATAACAGACCTTGATGAAAATTGTTTACATGAAAGAAGAACAATTGATAGTGGGTATCTCAGTTTTTTTAATAAAATGAATGAAGAATTTGAATCTTTGATTAATGAAGGGATACATTTACATATATTTTTTGAACATAATTATCATAAAGTAAAAATTATTAATAATAAATTTAAGAAATATTTAAAAGAACTTATTAAAGACAATAGACTTAAGGTTGGAACTAATATTGAAGATAGTATTGATAAAGTGAAATTTTCAATAAAGATTTCTAAAATAGCTAAAGATGAAAAAAGAATTGAAGGAGCTATTATGCCTTCTTGGGAACCACAATGCGTGTCATTAAACGAAAGAGCGTCAAGTATCGTTAAAAATAGAATTGATAATAAAAATAAGAAATGTATAAAGGTAAAAACCCCAATATGGCTAGCCTTATATGATAACTATTATAATAAATATTCAAATTATGAAACAACAGATCATGTAGAGTTTTATGATGATGTATTAAGAAATATTGATGACTTTGGTGTTTTTGATAAGGTGTTGATTGTGTTTGAAAATGGAGATGTTCTATATCTTGATGTTGTGTCACAATAGTAACGTAACATCAGGTAATAAATGACAAGAGAATAGGTAAACATTTATATAAAACGCTTAAACCCCCAAACTCTCCACCAACTTAGCAGCTGACCCTGCCTTTGTATTATGTGGCTGATATAAATAATTATTTACTTTTTCAGGTATAGTCTTAGGTATATGTAACGCTTCAAACTCCTCTTTTGCAGACTGTTTTGCTTTAAATAGAGCCATTTGTACACGGCTATAAAAATTGGCAGCTCCTTCTCCTGAAGTCTCTATACTTAAAAAGTTAGCTTCTGGAAAACGGTTGGTGACAAGTGACTGTACACCATCGCTTACTGCAGAGCTTGGCATACACCCAAAAGGCTTGACAGAGATGACAAGGTGTGAAAGGTTGTCTTTTACTGACTCTATGAGGTGAGCGACTTCTAAGTGACCTTCTCCTCCTTCACAGTCTAGGGTGTAGTACTCTTTACTAAGTGATGCGAGTTTGTCCATGTCAGGTATCTCATAATCATGTAAACCTATGGCTTTGGCATAGAGATTAAAATGTGTCTTAATAGCGGCTTTTCCTGCTTTTATGAGTAGCCGTGTCTTAGCAGAGCTAAAGTCAATACTCTTGGCACCTTCAACAGCAAGGGCTTGTCGTTTTTTTACTGCACGTTCTGCTTCCCAAAGACTAAGCATAAGACGGTTAAGTATAGGTTGAGGGATACACTCTGCACCTTCAGCTTCTAAAAATCTATGTAGGTTATAGTTGCCATCCCCTTCTGTCATCGCTGCCCAGAACTCACCCATGACCATCACTTTGGCTTTGGGTTGTAAACGGTTGAGTTCAACTGTTGACAACTCCTTGCGACAAGTCCACATAGCCTTAATAAGGCTAGAGTGAGACGTAAAGGCATCTGAGACAATCATTCTACATTTTTCTATAGCATTGTCAACACTACCAACTTCGACCTCATAAGGACGCATTTTGTAGCCTAATATGTTAATGATATCACCAATAATCACTGCTTTAATAAGTGTAATAAAAAACTTTGGGGTAAAGTTTAGGATCTCATCATCTATGTCATCACCTTGAAAGATACCTTTATCGTGTTCAAAAGAGGTTATGCGAAACCCATCAAAACCAGCATCACGTAGTGCTTTTTTATACTCGGTAATATACATGCCAAATCTACAAGGTCCACAACCACCTGCGGTGATATAGACATACTTTTCTACTATCTCTTTTTCGCTCAAACCTTTTTCATCACGTAGGCCTTTGAGGTACTTGACAAGGTTGCCAACTGTAAAGTAAGTAGGGTTACACTGTCCTTTATTTCCATATGCTTTACCTGTTTGAAAAGATTCAAAGTCAGGGTTAGGCATAGAGATATAGTTTTCTCCTAGTGATTGCAAGGCTGCTTGTATGAGCTGATCTTGAAGAATTGTAAGTCCTCCAGAGAGCATGATAGTCTCAGACTTTGGTGCATATTTTATAGGCTCTTTGGGTATGTCACGCCATTGTTTTGCCTCTTGATTAAGAAAATTTAAATCACCATTTTTGTCTGTCATTTTGACTGTGCTACAAGCGATACTCATGCTAAAACTCCTTCGTTTAAGTGTTGTGTGTTTGTTATTGGGTTTTGTTTTGTAAATGTCTGTTTGTATTGGTCTAATGTATAGGCAAAGGTTTTTACCCGTATTTTTATAGAGCCTCCAGGTTTGTTGGCATCTATGTCGTGCAAAGTAAGGTGTGGTGTACGTGAGGCTCCAAGTATCTTATCGATGATAGAATAGGTAGGAGCATCATGTCCACATTTAAAACTACTCAAGTCTAATACCGCAACATTTGGGTGGCGCGCAGCAAATTTAGCTGCCCATACTTTTTGTGCAGAGTTCGTAGAGAAGTTCTCTGCCCAAACATCACGGATATCATAAGGACTTTGTATAACACCTGTTTGCGTATCCTTGCCAAAGTAACGCATAAGATACTCGTTATCTTTAGGAATAGCACGCATTGAGATGGTTTTAAAACCTAAAGATTGAAACTCATCTAAAACTTCATGGTTCATGCCAGGGTCAGAGTGATAAGGGCGTCCTAGTAGTAAGATGACTACTTCGTTGTCTTTCTCAGCATCATCCAAAATAGCACGGCCTTCTGCCATGATATCAGCATCGTTTTTATCGAGTGCTTTCCACGCTTGTTCTGCTGCCCAGTTGCTTTCGTCTTCTGTGATACGTAGTTTATCTTTCCATGTAGAAAAAAGTTGTTTTTGCAATAGATTTTTATCATCAAAATTGAGTGCATCTTCTACATAGTCTATGTTTTTTTCTTCAAAGAGGTTTTTCTCTTTAGTAAAAGCAGAATAGACTACCTTAGGTGTTCCAGAGATGATAGGGCAAGAGGTTTGTCCCATCGTGTGTTTCACATAGCCTGGTAGTTCAGTGACAGCTGGAAACCACATATATTCAAACTTTTTACGTGCAAACTTTTTTTCATAGAGTAAGGCATAGACATGGGACTGTGCTACTTTCGCAGGATAACAAGAATCTACAGAACCATACTTTGCACCTTCTAGGTACATATCTTCATTTGAAAAGTCAGAGAAGATGATGTTTTTGCTATTTATCTCTAAGGCCTCAAGATAAGTACGTAAAAAAGGCGCTAGAGAGTAAATGTTTAGTACTTTAGGAATAGCAATTTTAACTTCGCGTCTATAGGCTTTATCATGTTTGTCAGAGAACTCAAAATCTCTTGAGACCTTTTTACGTAAAGTAGGTCCCCAACCGCCAAGTGTAACTTTGACTTGTTGTTCTGATATCTTTGTTTCTTTATTTGGCATTTTTTCTAAGGAGTAGTTAGAGGTAAAAAGCTCGAGAGATTCTTTTTTTACTAGGTTAGGAATGTTTTGTTGTAAGTCTTTCCTAGAGTCTTTGAGAATCTTAAGTGCTTCATGTGACTCGACAGTACCTTCTTCACAAGAAAAACCTGCGATGTAACGTACTGTCTCAGAGCTTGGTGTTTTTGTATCTATGAAAGTACGTGAACAGTTTATGCTACAAAAAGTACAACGTGTCTCTTCATCTGTTCTGGAAGTGTAGGTCATTTGTAAAGCTTCTGCCATACCAGAGAATGTAGCATACCCACGAGTAGCCACTACGTCTTTAGCTTCTATAGCTGCACCATAGGCACCTGCTTCACCGGGGTGAGGGTGTACATCTACTTTTGCATGAGGGACTTTATCTTTGATGTAATCTACTTGCGCTTTGAGGGCTGCTTGGTTGTACTGCGTGCCACCTTGGAGTACAAAATGGTCTCCAAAAGCTGCAAGATTAGGTGCTTGTACTACGTACTGCCAAACATTTTTAGGGAGTACTTTTGAGATACCTGCAAAGAGTTCTTCTTTAGAGTAACCTTCTTTTTGGAAGTTTACTCTGTCTGTGTCTAAAAAGACTGCACAACCGTAGTTAAACATCGGTGCTTGTTTGGCTGCAAACGCTATGTCTGCAAAATTTTCCACTGGTACACCAAACTGCTTCGCCATACTTTGAAGTAGTGTGCCATTACCTGCTGAACATTGGTTGGAAAGACGGAAGTTTTTCATCATCCCATTTTCCATAAAAAGTACTTTTATATCTTGCCCACCAATGTCACAAATAACGTTGATGCTATCACCAAAAGCTTTTTGTGCAGATCGCATATGTGCAATAGTCTCGATGATATTTGCATCTGCATTGAGTGCACCACCTAGTACGTCTGCAGCATAACCTGTGACTCCAAGCCCTTTGACATCATAGTAGCCATGGGGATCTTTTTTTTGTATCTCTTGAAGTAGCTCCAAAGTATCTTCTATGGGGTTTCCTTTGGAGAGCTGGTAGACCTTTAGGAGCATTTCTCCGTCCTCATCACAAAGTACTGCTTTAGAAGAAGTAGAACCTCCATCTATACCTAAAAAACATGTTGTTTTTTCTGTAAGTACTGGAGGCACAAAAGGCTTGATAGCGTACGCATCTTTAAAAGCTTGGAGTTCTTCTGGGCTACTTACCAATGGGGCATCGTTGTTTTCATTTGAGGTTGTACCTCCTGTGTCAACGAGAGTCTTCAGCTGTATGAGTCCAGCAAATGCTTTGTCATTGTTGGCTTCTCCCTCACCAAAGATAACTGCTCCAAGTGCTGCGTAGTACTGAGCGTTGTCAGGTACATTTATAAGTTCATTGATGTTAGCTTTGTCATACTCTACACCACGTTCATCCCAAATCTCTGCAATACGCATACGCCAACACTCTTGTAAAAAAGGTAAGTAAGTGTTTGGCCCTCCTAGCAGTAGCACATTTGGCATGAGTGTATTCCCACGCGTAAGTACCGTAAGGTTTTGCATGACAATAGCATCTGCAAGAGAGTTCATGATTTCATCAGAGGGTACAGAAGTTTTCACTAGGTTTACGATATCAGTCTCTGCAAATACACCACACTTTGCTGCGACATGATGGAGTTTGTCTGTTTGAAATTTCAGCTTTTGTACATCTTCTGCTTCCATACCTACTTTCATGCTACACTTTTCTATGGTAGCACCTGTACCTGAGGCACATTTATCATTCATAGAGGTAAGTACAGAACGCTTACCGTCTTCACTCATCTTAAAGTGGATGATTTTGGCATCTTGTCCGCCTAGTTCTATGACAGCTCGAACGTCAGGATGATTATGTTCAACTGCCAAGACCACTGCATTTACTTCTTGTACAAAACGTGCATTGATGGTAGGAGCGATACGTGTAGCACCAGAACCAGAGATGTAAGACTTGTCTATTTTATTGTAGATGTCTGTATGCGTGTGTGAGAGTTCTTCAAGAAGTTCTAGGAGTTTTGGGGCTTGTTTAGTGTCGTGAGCTGTGTAAGCTTTGGCTACGATATTGAAGTCCTCATCACAGACCACGTATTTGACAGTTGTGGAACCTATATCTATGCCGAGCGAATATTTTTTTGACTTAGTACTTTTTGTTTTAGTATCTTGCATTATCTTAGTCATCTCAGACCTTTTTATTTGATTATTTTGTCTTTATGGGTAAGTGCCCAAAGTATCCATACTATACCAAGTATAATAAAAGGTATGCTTAACATTTGACCTGTGGTAAAAGGTAGGCTTGTTGTATAGTCTGCTTGACGTGTTTTGGTATATTCTAGTAAAAAACGTGTGGTAAACATCAGAGCTAAAAAGATACCTGGAAGTATTTTAGTGGCAAAGGAGCTAGATACTTTTTTATAGACTAAGATTAAAATGATAAAAAGAGTAAGGTAAGAAAATGCTTCATAAAGTTGTACAGGGTGGCGAGGAAGCATATCAAAACGCTCAAAAACAATGGCCCAAGGTTTGTCACTAGGTAGACCTATAATCTCGGAATTAAAAAAGTTTCCAAAACGTACAAAAGCTGCTGTAAGAGCCCCTGGAATGGTTATGCGGGCAATAAGCCAAAAGTAGGACTCGTTGTATTTTTTGGCAAACACAAAAAGTGCTAAGAGTACACCCAACATTCCTCCATGACTAGCAAGTCCTCCTTTCCAGACATAGAGAATTTCTAGTGGATTAGAAAGATAGTAATCAGGTTGATATGCCAGTGTATGCATAAGTCTAGCACCTATGACTGCACCTATCATCACATAAATAAGAAGATTGTCAAGCACGGCAGGGTCTCTACCTTCACGGACATATATTTTTTGAAGTATCATGAGACCCAAAAAAAATGAACCAACAAAAAGTAACCCGTACCAACGTAGCTCTAGTGGTCCCAAATGCAAAAGTGTAGGGTTGATATTCCAAGTAAAATGTTCCATAGATGTAGACCTTCTTTTAAAATAAGAGTATTATACTCTAAATTGATTAACTAGCATTAGTGTATAAATGATTATAAGTTATTAATCTAATTCGTACTATAATAGTAATAAATTAATAATTATTGGGGTCTATAGATGGAAAAAGAACAATTACTTTTTAGAGACGCGTTAACAGGTATTTATACACAAGATTACTTTTTTGAAACTGGAGGCTACTTAGTAGCATTAGCCACAAGAAGTAAATCACCTTTATCTATTTGTGTAATAGACATCGATCATTTAAGTAGGATAAATGAGAGATTTGGCAACGAGATAGGAGATAAAGTTTTAAGGACTGTAGCAAAAACAATTGAAACAAAATGTCGTAAAAGCGATCTCCTTGGTTATTTGGATTCAGGGACTATTGGCTTGATTCTTTATGATATTACAGGGATTAATACTGGAGTAGTACTCAATTCTCTTCGTAAAAAAATAGAAAATGAGCTAGAAGCTCTTAATGTTCCAAAATTAAAAGGAACTGTAAGTATAGGTGCTTGCATAATGCAAGGTGAGATAGATAAAGAAAAATTAGAACTGGCATACAATCGTGCATATATGGCAGTTAAAAAAGCCAAAGAAGCAGGAAGAAACCGTGTGGAAGTTTTTTAATTAATCTTTTCTTTTATCTCTTTCGCAATAGCAGAAATCTTTATGATTTTCTGACTATAATTTAAACCTTCATCTAATAAAACTTTCACAAATGCAGAACCCACAATAACACCATCTACACCTTTAGATTTTTCTTTTGCTGTGTTTTGGTCTACCCCAAACCCAACATAGACTGGTGTCTGTGAATACTTCTTTATATGTGTAATGATGGGTTGTAAATCCTCACTTTTTCCTGCACCTGTAATACCAGCATAAGCAACAAGGTAAATGAACTTTTTAGCATCGGTTACTATCTCTTTGATACGTGCTTCGCTATCTGTAGGTGCAATAAAGTCAATAAGACTAAGCCCTGCAGATTCAATACTTGGTTTATACATTTTGGCTTCTTCTAAGGGAAGGTCAGGAATGATAAATCCATTCACCCCAGTCTTTTTTGCTTTGGCAATAAGTGTGTCCATGCCTTTGTGGTAAAAAGGGTTAAAGTAACCCATCCACAAAGTGTCTATATGTGGAGCAATTTTAGTTGATGCTTCAAATAAATGTTCAAGTTTAAATCCATTTTGCAATGCTTTTAGGTTTGCTTTCTCAATGACGGGCCCATCTGCAACAGGATCTGAAAAGGGCATACCTAGTTCTAAGGTATCTACACCAGCTTCAGAAAGAGCCAATGCAGCATCTACGGTGAACTCAAGGGAGGGGAAACCAGTGGTGATATAAGCGACTAATTTTTTCAATATTTACTCTTATGTAAGAAATTTTTAACATTATATGATAAAATGAGTAAAATTATAGCTCAATATCAAGAAGAGGATGCGTAAACAGATGAGTATTCATACACCAAAGATAGAAAAAAAAGTAACTTTAACCACTATTTCTAAGATGAAAGGCAAAGAGCCTATCACTATGGTCACTGCCTATGATGCTCTTTTTGCACAGCTTTTTGATGGTGAAGTAGAGATGATACTTGTGGGTGACAGCCTTAACATGAGTTTCCTTGGAAAAGAAGACACACTCAGTGCCACGATGGATCAGATGATTTATCACACACAAGCAGTTTGTAATGGTGCGAAATTACCGCTTATTGTTCTTGATATGCCATTTGGTTCTTACTCTACAGTAGATGATGCCATACACAATGCAACTAGAGCCTATCAAGAGACAAATGCACAAGCCATTAAGATAGAAGGTGGAAAAGAACGTGCTCATATTGTAGAAGCTCTTACAAAAAACTCTATTGCTGTCCTTGGACATATAGGATTGATGCCACAGTTTTTAAGAAGTGATGGTGGGTACAAGATACGTGGTAAAGACAAAGCAGATATACAATCTTTGGTAGAAGATGCAAAAGCCCTAGAAAAGGCAGGTATATTTGCACTAGTAGTAGAAGGGGTAAAAGAAGAAGCTGCTCTTGCCATTACGAAGGCTGTTTCAATTCCAACTATTGGGATAGGTGCAGGAAATGTTACCGATGGGCAAGTACTTGTTTGGTCTGATATGTTTGGTTTTTTTGAAGCATTTAAACCTAAATTTGTAAAACAGTATTTAGATGGTGCTAAGCATATAAGAAAAGGTTTAGAATCATATAGAAACGAGGTAAAAGGACGTGAGTTTCCATCAAAGGAATATACCTACTAATGGAACGTATGGTTGAGATAGAACGTTTTGATGAAGAGGCTAGTTATGAAGTTACACTACGGCCTTCTTCTTGGGATGAGTACATCGGACAAGAGAAGATAAAAAAAAACCTCAAAGTTTTTATAGAAGCAAGTAAAAAAAGAGAAGAAGCCTTAGACCATATTTTATTTTTTGGTCCTCCAGGACTGGGAAAAACTACAATAGCTAATATCATTTCCAGTGAGATGAATGCAAATATTAAAACCACAGCAGCCCCAATGATAGAAAAAGCAGGAGATCTTGCCGCATTACTTACTAATATAGAAGAAGGTGACATACTTTTCATAGATGAAATTCACCGTATGAGCCCTGCTATAGAAGAGATACTTTATCCTGCGATGGAAGACTTTAGACTTGATATCATCATTGGCTCTGGGCCTGCTGCACAAACAGTAAAAATAGACTTACCTCGTTTTACACTCATAGGCGCAACGACTAGAGCAGGCATGCTTTCAAACCCTTTACGTGAACGTTTTGGTATGCACTTTAGAATGCAGTTTTATACGCCAGTAGAGTTAGCTAAAATTGTGACCCAAGCTTCTCACAAGTTAGAAAAAATAGCCAAAGATGATGCTGCTAAAGAGATGGCAAAACGTAGTCGTGGCACACCTAGGATTGCTCTACGTTTACTCAAGCGTGTACGTGATTTTGCTGAAGTGTTAGATGAAAAAGAGATAAGTTTAGAGCGTGCGAAGTATGCACTTGACCAACTAGGTGTCAATAGCCTTGGTTTTGATGAACAAGATATACAACTCTTAGAGCTTTTGGTAGCTGCTAAAAACAAGCCAATGGGACTTAGTACTATTGGAGCAGCTTTGAGTGAAGATGAAGGCACAATAGAAGATGTACTTGAACCCTACCTTATAGCAAATGGATACATAGAACGTACAGCACGAGGGCGAATTGCCACACAAAAATCTTATGAACATTTTAAACTTAGTGGCGTAGATAAAGGGCAATTAAATGAATAAATCAACTTTATTGGTTACGGCTCTTTTTGTATTGGGACTTATGGGTGCATATTCAGTCTATCAGCCTTTTTTACTCTCGATAACGGTGGCTATTTTACTTACAATGGCAACATTTAATCTAAGTAAAAAGCTACTTTCATTTACAAAGTCTGCAAAAATATCTTCTGTTATTTCGACCATTTTACTTTCACTACTTCTATTTGCACCCATTGTTTATTTAGGTACGATAGGTGTAGATTATATTTATAAACTTGATGATGATGGAATTAAGGATACGATTAGTACAGTAAAAGTATTTATTGAGCAAGTCCCCCTTTTTAAAGGCTTGAGCCAGCAGTACTTGAGTGATAGTAAAATAACAGAATATATACAGGACTCAACACACTATATCAGCGTAGCAGGTAGTGCAGGACTTGGGTTTATGAAAAATATGTTTTTTGTTGTCGTATTTTACTTTTTTATAAACTTTTATGGAGATCGCTTTTTTGATGTACTTTTAGCACTTCTTCCTGTATCACCTAGAAAAGGTGCACGTATGATGCAAGAGGTGTCAGCCACAATGGAAGTGGTATTTTACTCTATCATAGTTACTGCTATTCTTGAGGGATTTCTTTTTGGTATCATTGTCAGTTATTTTGGTTTTAATGGTTTACTTTTTGGTGTTATTTATGGATTTGCATCCCTTATCCCTATTGTTGGAGGTATCATCGTTTGGGCACCAGTATCTTTGTATGCATGGACAAAGATAGACACACAATCTGCCATTGTTATTGCATCATATTCAGTGATTATGATTTCTATTATTGCAGACACATTTTTAAAACCGATGATTATAAAAGTGATTAAAGAAGATTTCTTAAAGAGTAACATGCAAATCTCTTCTGTAGTGATATTCTTTTCTATCTTGGCAGGCATGAGTACGCATGGTTTTTGGGGTATGATACTAGGCCCCGCGATTACCTCTTTTCTCATAGCCATTACTAAGGTCTATTTAGACTATAGTGAAAAATAAATAGATATTAATCAGCGATTAAATATATTGCTCTACAATAAAAAGTAATTTGGCTAAAAAGGATATATTATTATTAAAATACTTATTATAGAAGATGATCCAGAGTTAGCACTTATTTTAACGAATTATCTTACAAAGTACGATATGGAAGTGATTGGTGCAGAAGACCCATATATAGGACTTTCTCTTTTGACGCAACATACATTTGATTTGATTATTTTAGATTTGACTTTACCTGGCATGGATGGCCTAGAAGTGATTCCTAAAATACGTGATATTTCAAATATTCCTATTATTATCTCTTCTGCACGTGATGATATTACCGATAAAGTCATAGGCATGGAAAGGGGTGCAGATGATTATATGCCTAAACCTTATGATCCGAGAGAATTGGTGACACGTATCAAAACCATTTTAAGACGTACACATAATATCGAAGAAAAAAAAGAAAAAAAAGAAGAACTTTTTATCATAGATTCTAAAGCTAGAGAAATACGTTTTAAAGGACACTCTTTAGAACTTACAGCCGCAGAATTTGACATACTTCATATGCTCATACAACATAAAAATGGATCTGTTTCTCGTGAACAATTACTCTATGAAAGTGAACACATAGATGATGATTCGTCTATTAAAAATATTGATGTAATCATTTCTAGAATACGTCAGAAGATAGCAAAAATAGATTCTAATAATATCTATATAAAACCTATTCGTGGAATAGGTTACTTACTTACCGATCGTATCTAGTTACAGAGAATTCAATCAATGAAAAACTTATCCGTTACTACTTTTATACATATTCTCTTCTCAGTTGCAATTGCCATTTTGATAGCTACCTTTTTTCTTTTTATTTCTTGGAATAAAGACAGTCAAAAGATAGAAGAGTTTAAACGTTTTCAATTTATATCTATCTCATTTTTATCAAATCTTCAAACAGCTTACAATCCTGATAAATTACAAAAACTTTATAAAGAATTACGCGTATTTCCCTTAGAAGAAAAAAAAGAAAAAAAAATAAAAAAGAAGATTGAGGGAGGGGGGAAAACAGTTTTTACAGGTGGTTCCTCTGTGGGACAAGTAAGGGTATTTAAGATAGACGATAACTATTATATTTACATCCAACGAATGGGGTATAATCTGATGCTTAAAGACAATAGAGAAAAAAATTATAATTTTGAGTATGCAGTGAGTATAGGTGTGTTTCTGATAGGACTTTTGCTTTTACTTTATTTAGCTGTTTTAAAAAAACTCTCTCCTCTAAAAAAACTACATCAACAAATTCAAAGGTTTGCACAAGGTGATATGCAGACACGAATCACTTACCTGTATGATGACGAAATAGGTAAAATTGCTAAAAGTTTTGATGATGCTATTGTCCGCATTGGAGAATTGAGTCAATCTAAAAATCTTTTTATGCGTAACATGATGCATGAGCTTAAAACACCTATTACTAAAGGGCGTATCATCGTAGAAATGATTGAAGATGAAAGCACTAAAAAAGTACTTGTTCGTGCCTTTGAAAGAATGAATGAACTCATTTCAGAATTAGCAGAACTAGAACGGGTCACCACACATAGTTTTGAACCCAATTTTGAGTATGTCATGCTTAGTGAAATTATTAGTGAAAGTCAAGAACTTTTAATGGCCCAAAGCAGTTGTGTAAAAATACAAATAGACGATAGGGCACTCACAACAGATAAGAAACTTATGGCACTGGTACTAAAAAACCTTATAGATAACGGACTAAAGTATGGAGTAAACAAACAAGTCATATTACGCACAAGTAAAGGGATTATCGAAGTTGTTTCGCAAGGAGATGAATTAGAACATCCTTTGTCATATTATACTGAACCTTTTTCACAAGCAGAAAAAAGAAGTGCAGGGTTTGGTTTAGGTCTTTATATTGTAGAGAGTATATTACAAAAACTTGGGTATAGTTTGGCATATGTGTATCAAGATGGAAATAATGTGTTCTCTATCATCCCAGATAAACGTAAAGAAGAGTTAGACTAGTCTTTTAAAGACTCTGCAATGAGTTCTAGAGGGTTTTTAAAGATAGTCTCTACTTTTGCATTATTCATAGCCTCAGAGAGCTGCATACGACATGCTGAACACTCAGCACTCACATAATGGGCTTTTGTCTCTTCTATCATCGCAGCTTTTGGCATACCTGCAAGCTGGGCAAAATGAAACTTCTCCGTTTGCATAGTAACACCACCAAAGCCACAGCATCTGTCTGAATCACTCATCTCTATCATAGGATAATTGGGAGCTAAAAGGTTACGAGGTTGCTCATGAATACCTTGCACTTTTTTAGCATGACAAGGATCATGGTAGGTCACAGCTGTATCAAACTTTTTACCTTTGTCTTTAAGGATTTGTTGTAAGTCAGTGTTGTCATCTAACCATGCGGTAGCCATATGTATTTTCTGGGATACTTTTTTAGCACGAGCTTCCCACTCTGGCATATCTCTATTTTTAAAGAATACTTCCCAGTCATGCTTAACCATAGCTGAACAAGTAGCCTCGGGAATGAGCATCGCATCACACTCATCCATAAAGCTTTCAAAGTATTCTATGTTCTTTTTGGTCATGTATTCTACAGAATGTACATCACCGGTAAAGTAAGCTGGAGCACCACAACATAGCTGGTCTTTTGGTATGAAGATGTCTATGTTTAGCTCCTTTAGTATATCTACCAAAGAATCGCCTATACCTGTGTAATTGTAGTTTGCTAAACATCCTATAAAAAGTGCTACGCGTTGGTTTTTCTTTTCTTGTATTGGCGCAGGTAGTTCTTCTGGATAAGTGTTTAAAAAACTTGTCTTAGCCATAGAAGGAAGTAGTCTTCCTTTTTTTATCATAGGTAGAGAAAACCTTGCTCTTAATCCTCTGTCTTTATCATCCTGGGCTAGAGCACAGGTCTTAAACATGAAGCCCATTTTCATTACAAAATCCATAATTTTACGGTTACGAAGCAAGAAGAAAAAACCACGTTTAAACCATGCTATGCCAAACTTGTCAGCGATGTCTGCACGGACTTCTTCTATAACCATGTCCGTAGCCAACGAGTTAGGACACACGTCCACACAGTTGGTACATAAAAAACAAGACTCAAAGATGTTTTTAGCATTTTTATCCAGTTCGAGATGTCCTTGTTGGTAGGCACCAAGTAAATCTATAAAACCACGAGGAGATGTAGTCTCATCTGGGTTTACTTGGTGTATGGTACATACGGGTATACATTTACCACATTTAATACAGTCATCACTTGTTTCGCTAAAGTTAAAAATGTCTTCTGGTTGCTTGCTCATAGTAAGGTTATAGCCCTTTTCTTTTAATAAGTCAATATTTCTATTGTATTTTTACTTTTACTTCGTTCCTTTTCTTTTTTGTTTATGCAACAAAAGAGAAAACGAACCCAAAAGAAAAAAATGCAATGCCTGCTGTCGCAAGAAGTCATTTTCCTTTTGTATTTAGTTTTCTTTTCTTTGATTGTCTAGCCAAACCATGATGCCTTTTTGGGCATGCAGTCTGTTTTCTGCTTCTGTAAATATGACATTTTCATGTTTCTCAAAAGTCTCTTCGCTTACTTCATAACCTCTATATACTGGTAGGCAGTGTAAGAAGATAGCATCAGACTTAGCATGCCCCATGAGAGCCTCATCTACTATGTAGCCATCAAAGGCTTTCATACGCTCTTCTTTCTCATCTTCTTGACCCATGCTTACCCAAGTGTCAGTAGTGACTACATCACAGCATTTTACGGCTTCTACTGGGTCATTTCCAAAAGTGATTTTGGCTCCAGACTCTCCTGCTAGTGCCATAACTTCAAGTATGATATCTATGTCGCACTCATACCCTAGTGGTGTAGCTATACGTAGTTCAAAACCAAGTTTTGCTGCAAGCATAAGCCAAGAGTGTGTCATGTTGTTCCCGTCGCCTATGTATGCTACTACTGGGTTTTTATCTTTACCAAACTCTATCATGGTTAGGTAATCAGTCATGAGTTGTACAGGATGGTAGCTATCTGTGAGTCCGTTGATGACTGGTACTTTTGAATACTTAGCAAACTCTTCTAGTTTTTCTTGCTCAAAAGTACGTATCATCACCATATCTACCATACGGCTGATGACACGAGCGGTATCTTTCATAGGCTCACCACGTCCAAGCTGTATGTCGTTAGATGACAAAAACAACCCCACACCACCAAGCTGGTAGATACCCGTCTCAAAGCTCACACGCGTACGTGTAGAGGACTTTTCAAATATCATGCCAAGTGTTTGCTTTTCCATATAAGGAACAAACTTACGCTCTTTGGTTTGTGCTTTTATCTTCTGTGCCAGTGCTATCATCTCTAAGATTTCTTCTTTGCTAAAATCTTTGAGGGTTAAAAAGTGTCTCATGACATTATCCTGTGTAAAATTAAAGGATATATTTTACCATAATTGGGGTTACTTTGTACTTTAGTGATTTTTAAGTGGATAAGACAAAGAGAGCAATACAAACTTTTGATGCAATAATTTTACAAAAGAAAAATAATATTTACCTAATTGTCCTTTGTATTGTACAACTGTAGCACAACGTAGTAGGGTATCATCAAGTTGCATAGAAAATCTATATTCCATAAAGCCCATGTCATCACCAAAAACAATCTCTTTGTCATCTCGGATGTAAATCTTCCATGCACCTATGTTGTCATTTACGCTAAAGTGATTGTCTTTTAAGTCTTTTTTCATACGGCTTTTAGAGAGTATATTCATGCTGATAGCAACCAACCATCTAGGTTGTGACTCAAAGTAGGCTTTAACAAAAGTATCAATAGAAGTAAAATGTTCTTTGTCAATGTGTTGCATAAAGCAGTCGCTGTAGTCAATCTGTGGTAAAGAGGTATTAACAAGCATGTTGCTAGGTAAAGGTATTTTTTTCAAGATTATTCCTTAGATGTATTGTGGCATAAACAAAAAGTCCCCATTCAAGGATTAGACCAGGTAAGACAACAAGCGTAAATGGTTTTACTCCAAACATCTCTAAATTTACAGGATAAAGTAATTCTAAAACTATTCTAGCCGTCCATAGAAGACTGTGTATGATGAGATAAAAGTAAAGTATTTTTTCTAGTTCTTTTTGTTTACGTGCAAGTAGTATAGTAGTAGCCCCAAAAGCAACAAGAAGGATACCTACAGCGTATGTCAATAGCAATAAAAAATTCATCTCTATATCTGCTAACTGTATAAACGTTTCAGACTTATCAAAAAATAAGGGCATAAAAAAATGTAGTAACCCAACTAAAACCTCTATGGTTCCTGCGATAAATATTACTGGATTCATCTACATACCTTTCATCAATTCTTTCACATACCCAGTCTCTATCCTCGCACCCATCTTTTCAAAAAGTGCATAATACCCAAGCAAAGTACGGTTGATAAACAAAAACTGTTCATTCAGTTTGTGTACGGAGTGAAACTGTTTTTGTTGGACTTCAAACACCATCTCAAAGCCTCGTTTTGAAAAGTCCTTATGTACCTTGAAGTCATAGCTGTCATCTATAAGGGGTTCTTTATAGAGAGTATCAAGAGGTTTGATGACCTCACGGTAGAACTGAAGCATCTCTTTTTCACTCTGTTCTTCTATCATCCCAAGGGTGAGGTATTGGGTTATGATGGACATGTCATCTTCGTTTTCTAGTAGGTTTAGGTGAAGTTGGTTGTATTGCTTTAAGAAGTCATCTTCTACCTTTTTTACACAGCCAAAATCTATGAGCCCAAGCTTGCCACCTTGCATAAACAAAAAGTTCCCAGGGTTTGGGTCTGCGTGTATGCTTTTTAGTTTGTAGAGTGCATGAAAAAAACTATCAAATATAAGCTGTGCATAGGCATCTCTACTCTTTTGACTAGGGTTTGCAAGAAGATAGGTCTCAAAGTCCAAGCCTTCTAAAAAAGAAGTTGTGAGTACTTTTTCGGATGATAGTGCAGGGTATACTTTGGGGATGATGATGTTACTATTGTTCATGTTTTCCCTGAAAAAGGTACAGTTTTTAGCTTCTAAAATATAGTCCACTTCTTCATAAAGCCTCTCTTCTATCTCACCTATAATGTGGTCTATATTTTGTCCTTTAGCAAAGCGTTTCATGCCAAAGTGTATGAGGCTCATGTCAGATTCTATGCTCTTTTTGATGCCAGGGTATTGGACTTTGACAGCGAGTGCATTGCCATCTTTTGTAGCTTTGTGTACTTGCCCTAAAGAAGCAGCGGCAAAAGCTTCCATCTCAAAGCTATCGAAGGCATCTTGCGGATATGCATGTAGCTCACTCTTTATTATCTTTCTTACCAATGCCTTGTTGATGGTAGGTATGGCATTAAATGATTTGCTTATCTTCTCTAAGTAGGCAGGCGGTAAAAAGGGCATACCTAGAGCTACTTGTTGTGCTATTTTCACAGATACTCCTTTGAGTTCTCCTAGTGCATCAAAGATGATGTCTGCTATTTCTTCATGATTTTTCGTCTTGTTACCATTGCTTAGAAAGCGTTTTGTTTTTTTAGCACCTATTTTAAGAAGTGCTTTGCCTACTACTGTACCACGTGATAGTTTGCTTGTTGGGAGTGCATTATCCATGGAGTACTTCCCCTAGTTTGCGTTTCATCTTAGAAAATGAGTCTTTTTTAGAGGCAAAGTTTTGTAAGCTGTTAAGCATGTGTGTCTTAAAGAAAAACATCCCTAAGTCACTAGCCTTATTAAGAATATCCGAGTGTAATACTGCATCCGCCAAACCCAAAGAGTGGTCTATAAACTGTGTGGTGTTCTCGAACATCTCAGAATCATCTTTTATCCAGTAGGCTACCACCATAATGTAATAGTCCCAAAAGAGTGTTGGCATATGTTCTTTAAAAGGGGGTGGATTTATCTCTTCTGCTTCTATGGCGATGTTAAGCATCTCTTCTACTGTTTCTACAAACAACGCATTGGTCTCATAGAGTTTTCCTATTTTGAGTCCTGAAGAGTGAAAAACCATATCAGCTATCTGTATGATGAATTCTCTGTCTTCTAGGTAGAGTTCTAACTCTGTTTCTATGAGTGTTTGGACTTGCTCACGTAGCGTGTAGGTATGAAAGTCTTCTATCTCCTGCAAAGTTGTCACGGCTTCTTTATGTTTTTGTTCTATGTAAGCATAAAGTAGTTTTTCTTTAGAAGGAAAGTAGTTATAGATGGTAGGGTTAGATACCCCTGCATTTTTAGCCATCTCTCTTAGGCTTGCATTGTCAAATCCTTTTTCTATGATGAGGTCTACAGCAGATTGGAGTATTTTTATTTTTGTTTTCTCTTTGGCTGATTGTGATATTTTCATGTTAAATCCTAATTATATTTAACAAAGTATAATATAATTAGGATTAAAAGTCAATATTAAGTATAGTTAATTAAATTAAATAGAATATTTATATACTACTATAGTATTTAAGAACGAGAGAAAAGTGTTTAAAAATTAGGTTTTCTAATATTTTCCCCAAGTTCAGTGGCAATAGCATAAGCTATGAGATGGGCTATTTTTTTAAGACGAGGTTTTAGCCAAGTGGTTTGTTCTTCACAGGTGATTTCGCCCAGTTCTAAGACTAGAAACTTATTGGCACGTATCCACTTATAAGCGTAGTACTCTTTAAGGTTAGCCGTAAAGTTGTCTTCTTGCCATTTAAAAGGAAAATAGCCTGCATATAGTTTTTTCCACCTTTGAGCAAAGGCATGAGAGTCCTTACTGGGGTAACCTATACTTGCTCCTGATGCACAAGGGTTAGTAGCACCATCAAAATGTATAGAGACTGCTATTTTGGCACGCGTAAAGCGCACATGTGCGGGTACACGCTTGACATCTATTTCCCAACCTCTAAGTTGCTTAGCCACTGCATTGGCGACATAAATATTCCATTTCTCTTCATGGAAGAGTTTGGACGCTGCACCGGTATTTCCAGTAGTACGTCCTTCATGTCCTGCTTGTATGACGACACTCACAGGTTTAGTCGTACCCCAATATATAATGTACCCTATAAATAAGATAATAAGCAGTGCAAAAAAAGATGCCGTTTTGTTTTTTATAATCATAGGTAAGATTATAGCAAAAAGTAATCGTGTTTGTTTTAACCTGAAATTAACATGCTATGCTATATAAAGCAAGTTGAACACTCTGAATAACCTAGACGTTGTGAATGTATAGGTTATTCAGAGGGTTCAATTAAGTTAGCTAAGGAGAGAAGAACATTATGGACAAAGAACAACTTATAGAAGAGATACAAACAGCCTTTGAAGGTGTACTGCTCAAAGATGGTATAGGCATCAACCAAGCAGACCGCATAGAAACACGCCAAAGAGATGTGCTCATCCAAAAAGGTAGAAACCTAGACAGAATGTGGTGGACGCAGTGGACAGACATAGAAGACAAATACCTCTCATCGTATTCCGATGCTATGTACTATATGGACTCCGCAGGACTCAAATGGGTATTACCAGCTTATATGACGTACATCATTAAGCACTATACTGAAGGTTCATTTTCTATAGACTCAACGATTTATGTACTTGAAGCTGGTGGCTTAGGGGTAGACAAAATAGATTTGTATACAGAGGAACAAAAAAGAACCATCGCACACTTTTTGCAGTTTATGGTAAAATTAGGTGAGAAATGGGTAGACGTTGAGTCAGCTAAAAATGCTTTATCTAGCATATGGGAACCCTATTTATAAAAATGAAGGAATACTAAAAATGAATTATATTTTAGCGATTGTAGTAACATTGACACTAATGGGCTGTGGGGGAAGTAGTACTTCCTCCATAGTATCAGACAACAATGCAGAACAACAAGTAAAAAATACACAGCCTATGATAAAGCGTATAGTCAATATCTATATTCACGGTTACAATCAAGAAGGCGAGAAACAAACAGACACCTATGGCAAAAGTGAAAGCGATAAGGTACTTAGTAATATAGCACAAAGCACAGGCTACGCTACCATGGAAAACTATGAGATAGAGGTTGAAAAAGACATCATAGTCATGACAGATTACTATGGTAGTACACCACCTGATTACTATACCACGCAAGATATCATAGAGGTAGAAAATGCTGAAAAAGGTATACCTCGTTATGCCTTGATTGTGGCAAAATATATTAAAAATATACAAAAAGTAACTGGCGCACAAAGTATAAATATCATCAGTGCAAGTATGGGGACACTTGTCTCTAGGTACTTGATAGAAAAAGATCTAGAAAATATTTCTTCAGATAAAAAAATCAAAAAATGGCTCTCATTTGAAGGTGTGGTAAAAGGTAATGTAGCTGGAAGTAAAACAAATCTTGTACATCTTTTAGATGTTATCAAGCCACAACCTGCAGAAGTAGCGCAGATGCACTACGACTGGGTAAAAGAAAATCTTGATGAAAATAGCTCTTATTATAAAAATATACAGATAGCATTTGAAAGCTCAACTAGAGATGACCTAAATAAAGGGGCAATCACTGGCGTACTTTTACTAGATGGGAAAAACCCAGCAAATGATGGCGTACAAGCAGTCAATGATACTTTTTTTGAAAACCCGCACAGTCATGTGCTTTTTCATGAAAACCATAGATCGCTTACAGATAATATGGCAGTATGGGGTTTTGCTGCTACATTTCTCATCTCTAAGAAACATGTACGTATTACACTCCTTGATGCAAGGGTAAATGATTTGCATGAACTATTTGGAGGTCGTTCAGAGATAGTTTTTGAAAGTAGTGTCCATTCACTCAAAGCACAAGAGAAATGGAACTTCACCAATGCCATAGATGAACGTATGTTGGATAGTGGGTATTTGAAGCTTTACAAGTATGCAAATACAGCAGAAGCAAAAGAGCTTAATCAAGTGTTATTTAGTAGTTATGTCTTAGATGATGAAAATGAGTTGATATTAGAAATTACACCCTATGAATTGGATTTTGATAAAAGGTATAAGCTTGTCGAAATTTCAAATAAATCACATGAGTCATTAGGCACAGGTAGGTTAGATGTACCTGTAAAAAATGGGATATATGAGATAAACGGTGCAGACTGGAGTGGGAGAGTGAAGGTTGAGGTAGAGTAGATAAGACTGGTTTTGTTCTAGAACTAGAATGAGATAAATTTATCTAACATATAATACACTAGGAAGTGAATTTGGAGAGAATAAGTAAGAAGATAGATTTTGTAGAACAACATTTGTTAGAAAAGCTAGAAGCAATAAAGCAGTTATCTGCACCAAGTAAATATGAAGCACATTTTAAAAAGGTATTGTATATATCCTTTTTAGAATCTTTAGCAAAAACAGCTTTTCCTGATCAAAGAGTTAAGAAGAGATTTATTAATTTTATAGATCAATATACTAATTGGAAAGAATGTAATTACTATTGCCCAGTTGTACTTGGAAATAATGATACAATAAATAAGATTGTTGCCGAAGGAAGTAGTGCAATCCATAGTCAGATTGAAAATTATGCTATTGAGAATATAGACAATAAATCGTCAGCATCATGTATATTTGTACTGATACTTTATGAAACTAGAAATAGTCTAGTTCATCAGTTTCAAGCTAATATAGAGTTTGAATTCGTAGTAGAGAGGGACAGAATAGAACAACCATATTATAATGTAGTTGACGAGTTAGGGTTAGATGATAGTGAGAGAATTATCGGGAAATATATTGAACATATTTTTCCAAATACATTTTTGCAAAAATTATCAGAGGATGGATTAGGAAAATATATTGAACATTGTAGAGATAAAAAAATTAATCCTATCTCAGACTATTTTGTAGATCATCGCAGATATAGGGTTGATATAGAGTAGTAACTCTAATGGGACTTACGCAACAACTCCACCGCTTCCTTAGCATGATACGTAATAATAATATCCGCCCCAGCACGTTTAAAGCCTAATAATGTCTCCATCATCACCGCATCATAGTCTATGACACCTGCTTTGGCTGCCATTTTGAGCATACTGTACTCACCACTTACGTTGTAGACTGCTAGTGGTAGGGTAGTGTTGTTACGTACGTCTCTTATGACATCCATATAGGCTAACGCTGGTTTTACCATGAGGATGTCTGCTCCCTCTGCTTCGTCTGCTACGCTTTCTGCTATGGCTTCGTTACGGTTGGCTGGGTTCATTTGGTAGCTTTTTCTGTCACCTTTGCCTGGACTACTTTCTGCTACGTCTCTAAATGGACCATAATATGCTGAAGAGAATTTAGTAGAGTAAG
>JAKIUE010000131.1 GCA_021647715.1 Sulfurovum sp. | reverse complement strand
AGGTGATGGTACCTATGGTCTGCCAGACTTTTTTTTCATCTACCTCTTTGCTCGCTACTGCGATATCAAAGCGTATCTTTTGACCTTGCGTGAGTCTAAACTCCTCTCTAAAATCTTTTGCATCTACTGTTTGTCCTTTTTGAGCCGATATCTTTATCCATTTAGGTGTGATGATGATGTTTTTATCTTTCTCTCCTAGTTCCGATATCTCATAGAGTTGGCGTATGCCAGAGTGGCTGTCTGTATCACTAAAGGCTTTGGCTATTTTAAGGGCATAGAGTATATTTTTTATCACTGCACTCGTGGTAGTCACGCTAGGCTCATTGGTCATAGCTACATCAGTGTAGTGTAAGGCATCTGTACCTCCTAAGTCGTCTATGGCGAAGAAGTTAGCCGTATGTTCTTTATTTATCTGTGTTGGGCTAGTCGTAGGAAAGAGCTTTCCTGCAAAGCCAAAGGCACGGATGTCTCCTCTTTTGGTATCTGATAGAGCCGTAGATGCACGTACGATGATGAGGGCTTTGGAGTCCTTTTTGAAGTATCCACTATAGGGGTTGGCTTTATGTATCTGCCATATTCCTTTGAGACATACACCGTTAGGATGGGCTAGTTTATCGAAGGGTTCTATGATGTCTCTATGGTCTGCCAATGTTCGCTGGGCATCACCCAAGATAATGTTTTTACTAAAGGTAAAGAGCTTTCCAAAGGTGACTTTGTTTTGTGGCAAGGTAGTGAGTGGGTCAGAAGTTACTTCACTCCATACCTCTTGGAAACTTTGTATGGTTTGGGGTGGGTGGGTGATTTTTTTAGGCATTTCTTTTGTGCATCCGTTGATGGTTAAAAGTATGAATAGTAAAGATGTAGCTTTCATGGTAGTTCCTCATAATTATAGTATAGCTAAAATATTACGTAGATGTGTGTAGTGTTGGCAATCATAAGTAGGGCAGTTTAGATGTTTTTGTTTTGTGGGTTTGTCATGGAGGTATGATACTCTGAGTTTGTTGAAGGTGTGGTGTGGATTGTCTAGTTTTTATGATTGGCATGGGAATTTTTAATTTGGTTTGAAGTAGTAGGTAGCTTAGATTTGGTATATGCATTCCCACGTGTAATGAAGGAATAATTATTTATACTCTATGACATGGTCTAGTACCGTATGTGAAGCATCTTCTAGCTCAAAACTATCAAATTGTATATCAATTGATTGACCTTTATATTCAAGAATAAATTCTTTTTCTACTATATCTTCAATTTGAATAAAAAATTCCATTTCTAATGATTTTTTATACTCGAATTCAGATATTATTCTACTAAATGTAATCCATTGATTATCTTCTTTATCAAAAATCCCATTTTGATAGTCCATATATGCATCTGTCTCAATATCTAAATGTATTACAACATCACATGAGATTGTCATTGTTTGATTTTCATCATCCTCTTCTAGTAAATAAATATCATTAACTATTATATTTTTTATATTATAATTTTCAGCATAAATATCATCATCATAATAGTAACCATAAATATTAAACTCAATGCCATTACCATTTTCTTCTTGGATAAAATCCGCTATGCAATCTTTGATATCATTTTTATAGTTTTTAAATATTCTATCAATCGAATATTCTTTATTGATTAAACTGATAGCTTCAGAAATATAATTTGCTGTTGCTACATTGTTATTTTTACAAAAAGCACTTAATCCATCATCATTAGTTACTAATATTATTTTTCCATTATTTGAAGCATAGTCTTTTACGGATAATCCAATAATTGCATCAGGAAATTCATGTTTCTTTTTTTCTTCAAATGGTTTTTCTTTGTCAAAATACATTTTTAATAATTGCTCTTGATTATATATAGAAGGTATTGTATCAAATACCAAATTAGTAAGTAAATAATCAAACTTTTCTAATAAATCTTCTTCTATTCTTTTTCTAATTTCTTCTTTTGTGTTTGGCAAATCAAATATATTTGACATGAATTTTAATTTTTTGTTTTCAATACCTGATACTATATCTTTTGATTTTTCATGTATTCGAGAATATACTTCATACTTTACTATATCGTTAATGTAAATAGATAAATCAAATTTGTCACATTTGTCTACCAATAGTTGCATCTTATTATCTGTATAATTAAAATTACTACTTACAAATACGTTTGTGTCTAAAAATATCCCTTTTAATTCCATATATCCTCTTTTGGTGGCTCATTGTCTAGTCTCATAGATGTAGGTATTTTCTTAGGTTGGTAAAATCGCCCTCTGATACCATCAGAAAAGTCATACTCATCTTTCATTTCGAAGTCGTCGTATTTTGCTCGTTCTTTGATACTTTCCACAATGACGCCATTCTTAAATAGGAATATGCACAATTACACCAGCTTGTAAAGACTTTGCAGTTTCAGTTAATGCATCTTCAAACTGCTTCAAGTCTGAAAATCTATTAGATACGGAACGTATCACTATTGTACCAAAACGTCTATTTTTAAATTGTTGTTGGTGCTCTATGTTGCCATCAATGGTGATAAAAATATCTATATTTCGTTTGTCTAGTTCATCTAAAAGTGCGCTGTCTTTATAGCCACCAAGCCCTATCTGTGGGACTGTCCAAGCTTCATCGTTTTTGAAAAAGTTTGTCACACGTTTGGGTAGGCACTCGTCTATGATGATTTTCACTTTTACGCTGCTTGATGGTTTTCTATGGCTACTTCTGCACTTTGCAGTATGTGTCTTACTTGCTCAAATGAAACAGTAGGAAAGTCTTCTAAAAAGTCAGTAATAGTCTCTCCTGCTACAAGATAATCAAACAAATTACGTACAGGCACACGTGTTCCTGAAAATACAGAAGTACCACCTAAAATGTCTTTGTCGTTTTCTATGCTTGACATAAACTCTCCTTGGTTTGAATTGAGATAATTATAACATATTTCTAGGCAAGATAAAACTACCCATTTAAAACCTTAAGCTATAATACCACCCATGAAACAAAACACAGCACAAAACATACTAAAATCAGGACAGAACGTCTTTATCACTGGGTCTGCAGGGACGGGGAAGACGTATGTGTTGCGTCAGTATATGGATTATCTTAGAGAGCGTCGGGTTTATTCGACTGTGGTGGCTCCTACTGGGATAGCAGCTTCGCATTTGGGTGGGCAGACGATACATGCTTTTTTTGCGTTAGGTATACGTGACAGCATAGACGAGGGGTATGTAGAGTTTTTGATGGACAAGAAGTATCTAAAGACGCGTTTTTCTAAGCTACGACTACTCATCATCGATGAGATTTCTATGGTTTCACCTGAGCTGTTTTCGGCTATGGATTTGGTGTTGCGTGGATTTAAGGGAGTAGATGCTCCTTTTGGTGGGGTGCAGGTAGTGATATCTGGTGATTTCTTTCAGCTTCCACCTGTGAGCAAAGTGCCTAAGGACAAACGCTTTGCATGGCAGTCTCCTGCGTGGAGAGACTTAGCATTGCAGACGTGTTACCTAGAAGAGAAGTTTAGACAAGATGACAGCAGACTCATAGGCATACTCGACGACATACGCTCTGGCAACATCAGCGAGAGTTCGCAAGCCTTGTTAGAGAGTAGACACGAAGTACAGTTAGCCACCACCACACCTACCAAGCTCTACACCCACAACATAGACGTAGACCGCATCAACAAAGAGGAGTTAG
>JAKIUE010000031.1 GCA_021647715.1 Sulfurovum sp. | reverse complement strand
AGCACGCCTTAAAAATAAACTAGGAAAAAAGATAGCCTTTGTAGATGTCATGCCTAAAGAGGAATTAGGCTTCTTAAAAGACAAGATAGAATTTAAATTCTCTTTGGATTCTAAGTTTGATGAGGGGCTAAGGTAAGTGTATAGCCTATGCCTGATATATTTGCTATAAAGGTATTTTGAAAGTTATCTTGTTCATTTTCACAAGATAACTTTTTACGTAAGCTACGTACCAAAGACCGTAATGCATCCTTGCTCATACCCTCATATGCCCAGATAGCAGACTCTATCTCTTCATATGTGACAGCTCTTTGGCTATTTGAGATGAGGAGTTCAAAGAGTTTTTGTTCATTGTACGTGAGTTTTACAGCTATTTTATCTTTAAATAGGGTTTTGTTGAGTGTGTCAAAAAAGATAGTATCACTAAGTATGATATATTGTTCTGTATTCTCTTGTAAAAGTGCAGATGCCATAGCCAGTGCTTCATTGAGCTTTTCAGATGTGATAGGTTTGACGAGGTACTTGACAAGATGAAGTTCTACTGCTTTGAGTAGATACTCTGTTTGTGTGTGTGCCGTGGCGATGATAATGGGTGTTTCTTTGTCTGTCTCACGTATCTTAGTAGCCAGTTCTAGTCCACCCATATGAGGCATATGGATATCAGAGATGACGATATCGGGTCTATGTGTATGAAACATTTCTAAGCCTTGTACACCATCTACTGCTTCATAAACTTTGTGGCAATATCTGTTAAGGTACTCTACTGCATTTTGAAGGATAAATGGCTCATCTTCTACATAGAGTAGGCTCAGGTGTTTTAGGGCATCTAAATTCATATCGTTATTTTATCTAAAAGAGTATAACAAAACTCGTAGTAGTGTCATTTGTTATTACACTCAGTTTCCCACCCATATTTCGCTCCACTATCATCTTGGACATATAGAGCCCTATACCTGTATTGCCTTCTTTTGTACTAAAGTAAGGCTCGTATATACGTGATAAGAGCTCTTTTTGTATACCACCTGCATTATCTTCTATCGTCACCTTGTTTTGCTCTATCGTGATGGTGACTTTAGGAGAGATGGTGACTCTCTCTACTAAGGCATCTTTGGCATTACTGAGTAGGTTGAGTAAGACTTGTTTGTATTCATTTTTATAGTTGTGAAGGGTTGTATCTTCTTTTATGATGAGCTCTACTTCTATATCACTATGTTTGAATGTGTTTTTCATAATCTCTAGAGTCTCCTTGGTGGCTAATACCAAAGAAAAATCCTCTTTTTCTTTGTTAGGCTCATAAAAGTCTTTAAAATCATCAATGGTTTGAGACATAAATGCTATTTGTGTCGTAGCATCCTCTACTTTGTTTGATAGATACTGTTCATCTAACTCTCCATGTTTTTGTGCCTCTTTGAGGTTCATCATGGTGTAGCCTAGGTGGGTGAGGGGTTGTCTCCATTGGTGGGCGATGTTGCCTATCATCTCTCCCATGGAGGCTAACTTACTTTGGTGGACGAGAAGCTCTTTTTGTTGCTCTTTTTCTCGGGCTTGCATACGCATCTTGTATGACAAAGCTAGAGAGAAGAGTATGGCTTCTACAGCTGCACCTATGTAGAGAGGGTCTATGATGAGGTACTTATAGCCTATTTGAAAGATATTGAGAAAAACTGCAAGGGTCAACACTATCCATCCTGCCAAATAGAAATAGGCAGGTTTGTAGCCTTGGCGTACACGTTTGTACCCTGCATAGATGAGTGCTAACATCAAAAATGGCAAGATGTAGAACTCAATGATGATGGACTTGTAAAATAGACTGATGAGCATATCTATAAGTAAAAATACTATGATAATACGAGAGATTGAGTAGAGTTTAGGTAGGTATGTTTTGACTTCTAAAAATGTGAGTGTAAACAATGTAGCAAAAAGAGAAGCCACTAGGCTTATGAGGTTTCCATAAATAATGTTTCTTGAAAAGAATGAATCTTCATCCCAAACAAATGCACCCGAATAGGTATGAAGTATAAGAGCCATAAAGAGTTGCATAAGAGCATAATATAAAAATGAGATGTCCTTGTTGTAGTAATACATAGCAGCATTGTAGATACCTGCCATGATGATGAGACCTAGTATAAGCCCTAAGATGAGCTGTATATGTGAGCCTTTTGCTAAATACTCGTAAAAAGTTTCAGGTGTAGAAACATAAACAAACCTAAAAGGTATACGGTAGTGTTTTGGTACAAGTTTGAAGTAGTAGACTTGTGCATCTTTACCTGCTGTGTAGGTAAACTTCATGTTTTGTCTCCCCTCAAGTACAAACTTTTCTAACTGCTGAGAGGGAGTGATGGTGCTTTGGGTAAAGTCTGCATCTGCATAGCTATAGACAAAACGACCAGAAGGAAAAGATGCTCCCAAATCCACTTTGAGCCAATAGGTAGTATTGGTATCTTGAAACTTCTCCGTTTTGGGTACAGGTACAAAGGCACTGTCATGTTGTGTAATGTTATCTATAGAGATAGCTTTATCATTGCTTTTTAACATGGAGAATGTGACGTTGATGTCTCTAAATCTGGTCTTACTTCTGTTGGACTCATACACATGTGTCTCTCCACGCATTTCATACATGCTTACCATGGCAAAGTCCTCTTTGGTTTCTTCTGCAGAGAGGTAGGAGACGAAGAGTCCTATGATGGTAGTGGTGAGTAGTATGATTTTAAGTGTGCTTTGCATGATAATATCCTTTATTTTAGAACTATAGCTAAAAAATATGAGGAGAAAATGAGGAGGTTTATGTTTAAGTATAAATGGACTATTATGTCTACAATAAACGGATAGAAGAATAAATATGTACAACACCCCATACTGCAAAATACAAACCCTAAAAGATAAACACGCCATTCTTTGTGAGTGGAAACAGTTTTGTAAAGGCGATGACTACAGTAATCCATTGCTGTATGCATTAGATGAGATAGACAAACACAATATAAGGACATGGATAACAGACACCACCAACGGCTTTGAGAGTACAGAGGCAGATACCAAGTGGTTGTTAGAAGCGTTTATGCCTCTTACGTTAGAGAGTTCTATAAGAAAAATCATTTTTATCATCGCAGAGGATAGTCCACTCCATGATGAGATAGAGGGACAAGCTGTGGCTTTGAGGGAGTTTTTTGAGCTGGAGTTGGTGGAGAGTTTATATTAGATGAAACTCATACTTCTCTCAGGGCTTGATGGTACTGCTAAACTTTTTGAGCCATTTATTGATGCTATTCCAGACACGATTGAGATAGAAATAATTGATTATCCAGTAGATAAAATTCTTTCTTATGATGAGTTGGTAGGGTATGTAGTAGAAAGACTTCCTAAGCATGAACACTTTGTTTTATTGGCAGAGTCTTTTTCAGGATATATCGCGTATAAGGTAGCATTGCAAAAACCTAAGAATTTAAAAGGCGTTGTTTTTGTGGCTACTTTTTTGGAAAATCCTAGACCTTATTTGTCTAAAATTTTACCTTTCATCCCTATGAGGTTTTTACTCTTTTTGCCCATGCCTACTTTTGTTGCAAACTATCTTTTAGTAGAGAGAAAAAGTAATATGATAAAAAAACTACAAGAGATTTTAAAAAGTGTATCGGCAGAGGTACTTTATCATCGACTTTTAGAGATAGTTAATCTTCATAAAGCTACTGAAATATTAGATATGAAGGCTTTATATATTCAAGCTAGTTCAGATAAGCTTGTGCCAAAGTCTGCTTATAAAGTATTTGAACAAAAGATACCTCATATTAAATTGATTGAGCTAAAAGGGTCTCATTTGATTTTACAAGGTAATGCACTAGAGTCTGCAAGTGAGGTAGACAAATTTATAAAAAATATTTGAACAGTTCAAAAGGTAAAAAATGAAACATAGTAAACCAATTGATGTAGTCACATTATTTACACAAAAACTAGGTGATACGGTAGATAACTTCAAACTCCCTCCACCCATATTTGAAATCATGCAATGTGAGATTATAGATTATGATGAAGCAGAGAAAAGTTTAACAATAAAACTGCCTGTTTTAGAACAATGGCAAAACCCCTTTGGTACGATGCAAGGAGGCATGATAGATGCAGCCATAGACAATGCAGTAGGTCCATTGAGCTTACTCGTAGCTCCTACTAATGTAACACGGACTATAAACACAAAAATTTTAAAGCCTATAACCATGGAACTAGGGTACATATATGTCAAAGCAAAACTTGTCGAACAGAAAAAGAGACGGCTTACTTTTGAGGCTAGTGTAGAAGATAGTGAGGGTGTGGTGTATGCTACTTCTACTTTGGTGAATTTTATATTATGAAATAGCTACCCATTCTTTATCTGATTGTAGACAGGCAGTATTTTCTGTTATTTGTAAGTTATTTTAAAATTTTATTTTAATGTGAATAGATAATAAACTCTCTCATTATTTCCTCATTTTATTGTGCGATACTACACGCATAAAATAATCTAAGGAAAAAAATGAAACGCAAATGCAAAATAATCAAAAAAATACCCCTTATTGCTTCATTGGCTTTTTTGGTAGGGTGTACGACTACACCTGAACCAAAAGCTTTTACATCAAAAGCAGATAAATATGCCTATGTCAAAGAGTATATGCGTTGGTATATCAAAGAACAGATGGACGATAAAGACTTAGTAGGACTATCTGTGGCTCTTGTAGATGACCAAAAGATAGTATGGTCTGAGGGCTTTGGCTACGCAGACAAAGAAAAAGGGATAAAAGCTACTCCTCAAACACGCTACCGTGCAGGGTCTATTACCAAACTCTTTACAGATATGGCGGTGATGAAATTGTCTGAAGAGGGTAAGATGGATATAGATAAACCCTTTAAAACTTATCTGCCAGAGTTTAAGATAAAGAGTCGTTTTGGCTCTACAGATGACATTACGCCACGTAACATCATGTCACATCATTCTGGACTGCCTAGTGAATGGCTAGATAGAATGTTTGATAGTGATCCTTTGCCCTATACAGAACATGTCAATCTCATAAATAACGAATATGTAGCTACAAAACCAAATACCGTATTTAGTTACTCAAATCTAGGTCTAACGCTACTAGGTTATAGTGTAGAAAAAGTAAGTGGTATGCAATATGCCAAGTACGTGGACAAGGTACTACTAGCACCTCTTGATATGATACACTCTGACTTAGAGATGGCACTTAGTGGAGAAAATGCTTCTAAGAGTTATAGTAAAGGCAAGGAGACCAATGAATTGGCAATTGGAGAAGTGCCAGCAGGAGCATTGAATACCTCTGTGGAAGAGTTGGCACATTTGGCGATGATGATTAATGCTGATGGAAAGTACGGGCATCAGCAACTGTTAAAAGCTTCTACACTTAAAAAGATGTTCACTGTACAAAATGCCAATGTGCCTTTAGATGTAGGATTTAAGATAGGATTAGGATATTTTGTAGATAATGAATTGTTAGGAGAAAAAGACACAGTCTATCAGCATGGTGGCAATACGATAGCCCAGAATGCCTACTTTGCTGTGAGTCCACATAGTAAGTTAGGTGTGGTAGTCATGTCAAATAATGCAGGTACAGATGCTAAGAATATTGCAAATAAATTACTGCAAAAAACATGGGAAGCTAAAACAGGGAAAAAAGTTGAGAAGAAGAAATTGATTGTCTCTCACAATTCAGATTTTTCAGGTATTTATTCAACTGTGATTGGCAAAGTGACTATCGAAAAAGGTTCCAAAGATGAGTACATCGCCAAGACAAATAGTGGTAAATTCAAACTTTATAAGACGAAAAACAATACCTATAAATTAAAATATAAACTTTTAGGGCTTATTCCTCTAGGTGATGATGAGCTTGATAAAGTAGAATTATATACCGATGAGATAGAAGGAAATCATGTCATAGTTGCTTCTATGGAAGGACAAACATTCTTAGGTGGTGTAAAAGTAGAAATACCTAAGCATATACCAGAAGTATGGCACTCTTATATGGGACAGTATAAAATTATAAATAATTTTGAACCAAAAGAGTGGAAAATAAAAGAGACAGAGTTTAAAATAGAAGATGGATTTGCCTTGATAAAACAGACGTATAATTCTGGAGAGAAGAGTACAACCATTATAAAACCTATCAATGATACAGAAGCGATAATAGAAGGATTAGGGCGTAGTATGCAAGAGACTATTTATGTGAAAGATGGTGTTGTTTATGCTCAAGGGTTGAGGTTCGAAAAGATTGAGAAAAAGAAATAATGAAAAACTTCATATACCATAATGGCAGTAAAATATTTTACTATGTGCTTTTTGCTATCTCATTGATAGAGACACCAGTAGTCCACTTCTTGCTTACTATTTGGCTAGGCTCTACTGTTGCTTGGATAGTTACGATACTTACTGCTCTTGCTATTATCTATATGATAGTGGACTTTTATGCTATGAAAAATAACCCCATTATGGTAGATGATGATATGCTCTACTTTAGACTGGGTAATCGTACGAAGGCTGATATCAAACTTTCAGATATACAGAGTGTTACGTCACTTACTTCGCTAGATTATGCACAGCGAATAAAAGAGCAGATAACTCAACTCACTCCTTCTATGGAGACAAGCACACTTATAGAGTTTAAAGAGCCTGTCACATTTAAAGGTCTGTTTGGCAAAGAGAGTGAAGCGAAAAAGATTGCTATTTATCTTGATAAGCCTTCTGGGTTTATGAAAAGCGTTAATCTTTAAAAAGATATAACACTCCTCATTATTTTCTCATTTAATTTAGAGATACTATAATGACACAACCAATTTTAGGAAAAAGAATGATAACAAAAAAACACATACTACTAAGCCTCATCACCATACCGCTACTACTCAACGCAGAAGTTACACTAGACACCATAGACGTGAATGCACAAGAAAATAATAACAGTGGAAGTGTGGATGAGGTAGTGTTTCAAAAAGAGGGCTATATGAAAGCTGCTCCCATGCAAAAGCAGATGACTGCTAAACAGGCACTCCAAATTGCTGGTACCAATGGTGACCCCATAAAGGCACTCAAAACGTTTGCAGGAGTAGTAAGCACCAATAGTGACGATGCTTCTGAGATTTATATACATGGTTCTAAACCTCGTGAGACAAAGTTTACTATAAATCATTTACCTATTGGATATCTGTTCCACGTTGGTGGGATGCACTCTGTCATTGCCCCTCAAATGACAGGACAGATAGACGCATATTTGGGTGGGTTTGATGTGACGTATGGTGCTATGGGTGCCGTAGTTGACATTACACCTAAGTATCCTACGGGAAGTGGGAAAGGGCATGTACACCTTGGTATGTATGATGCAGATTTTGCCTATGATGCTAAGTTAGGAGAGGATACGAATCTTTTTATCTCTGCTCGTCGTTCTTACTTTGATTTGATAGCAAGTAAGGTGATGGAAGAGTTGGACTCAGACAGTGATGATCCTCGTAAAAAGACTACGTTTACACTTTTTCCTCAGTTTTATGATGCACAGATGATACTAAGCCATCAAATGGGTGATAATATCTTTTCATTAGAGATGATAGCTATGAATGATAAACTAAAAATACAAGACTCTTTTAATATTGAAAAAGACCCCATAGCTGTGGGAAAGATAAATGTAGATGTTAAATCTAATACCATAGGAGCTAGATGGGTAAATATAGGAGATGACAGAACAAGCACAACGTTACTCTATAGGCTTCAAACCACCAACAAATCATCGTTTTTTGACTCTGATTTTTATGCAGATGAGAAGTTTACAGAGTATGGACTTTACCATGAGACAGTGTGGGAAAAAGAAGAACATACACTCAGTTTAGGCGGGCAAATAAAGAGTATAAATGCTCCCATAAAGATACGTACTACTACACCAGATACTACCGATTTTGGAGAACTTACTACACTTAGTGATATAGTAACTTTAGATAAAACATTTAAAGCAAAAGAGTATATACTTTTTGCACAAGATATATGGCATGTCACAGATAAGGACCATTTTAGATATGGACTAAGAGCAGTGAAAACAGACTTTCAAGCTTTTGGTTCTAGTATAGACCCACGTATAGCGTATGTACATGAGTTTGAAAATGATTTTACTGTCTCTGTTGCACTGGGTAGATACTCACAACGTCCGACTACTTTTACAGTCATAGAGGGGTTTGGTAATCCTAAAATAGATACTGCCGAATCTTCAGACCACTATACACTTAGTATGCAAAAGACATTTTCAGATACATCATCTTTAGTGATAGAACCATTTTTTAAAAAGTTTAAAAACCTAGCCATAAGTGATGATCTAAATAAGTATGAAGCAGTAGGAAAGGGCGAGGCATATGGACTGGACATCACATATAAGAAAAACATAGGTGACATTACTATGATGGCTGCCTACTCTTATGTGAACGCCAAGCGTCAATTAAACACCAACACTAGCAAACAATACCGCTTTGAAGGTGACATTCCTCATACGCTACAGTTAAGTGCCAACTATAAAATAAATGAAAAATGGAGAGTATCAAGTTACGCCAAATACTCTTCTGGTGCACCATATACACCTGTTGTAGGAACAAGCACATATACCTATGAAGGAAAAGAACATATTCGTCCAATCTATGGAAAACCTTATAGTAAAAGACTTGATGCAAACTATGATTTAGATATACAAGTAGGATATAAAACAGGAAACTGGGAGTATGCACTAGAGCTTATGAACATCAACGCACTCTTTAAAAAGAATACATCAGGCATAAAATATAACGATAAATATGAAGAAGATGGAGGGTATGAACAGATAGGTTTTTTACCAGCATTTCACATGACATATAGCTTTTAATGCAATATATTAATTTTTGAGTAACTATAGCAAAGTATAATATAGGGATAAAAAATAAAGGATAAAAATGAAACACATTTTAACAACACTAGTATTACTTATGTTTGTAAGCACAAACATTGTAGCAAAAGACATGAAAGTAGAAGCACTTACAACACTAAAATCTGATTTAGAAACATACAAAACAGCCACTATGAAAGGTGATGTAGATACTTTAATGGGGTTTATATACCCAACTATTTTTACGGTCTCTCCTAAAGAGCAAATGACTAAAATGTTTAAAGAGATGTATGCAAGTGGAAAAATGCCTAAAATAAGCAAAATGTCTTTTGGTAAAATTAACGAAATTCAAAAATTTGACAAGGGACACTTTACCACAGTAGTGTATAACATGGATATGGATATGACTCTTGGTGAACTTAAACCTGAAATGAAAAGTCAAATGTTAGAGATGCTAAAAACTCAAATGGGTCCAAAAAGTAAAGTAAGCCTAGATGACAAAACAAATACTTTTCATATAGAAAAAGAGTCAGAACTTATCGCTATAAAAGAAGGCAAAGAGAGCTGGAAGTTTATAGAAAAAACACAAGTAGATTCACTGGTACAAGCCAAACTTCTTCCTGCTCAAATTATAGAAAAACTCAAATAAAATAAAAAATTAGTACGGGCTAATTTTTTATCTAGTACAACTACTATTCATTATAAATTTTAAAATGGATGTAGACGTATTTTTACGGGTCAAATTTTAATACAACTGTGTTGGATACACTCAATGTTTAGCATCTCCCCTTCAAAAGTCATATTGACTGAACAGAGGCTATCTTTTCTCACTATCGAAAAAGTATAAATATTGATACCTTCTTCCCTTTCTGGCTCTTGAACTGTCACTTCCTTCGTGCCATCATCGTTAGTAGTAACATTGTAATCTTGTGGACTTGTATATTTCGGTGTTGTATTAGGGTAGAGTAACCCTTCACCTGAGTCATACGAAAAGGTTGTACCTTTATATCGACATGTTTTTTGTTGGGAGTTAAGTGATTTACATCCTGAAGATTCAAGTAGTTTGTCTCTTTGTGTATCACTTGGATACTTTTGTTCACGTGCATAAAAGTCTGCCAAGTTGGCTTTCATAGGCTTCATGATAGAACGTATAGTTGATGTGTAGTTCTTAGGGCAATTAATACATGATGTAAAGAGACCCATAGTAGTTGATAGTAAAATTAATGTATATGTTTTGGTATATTTCATGGCTATACTATAGCTAAATAGATTTAAGTGAAATTGAGTTAAATGTGTACGAAATATAAAAAGTTTAGAGTTGATTAAGTGTAAAAGATGTATACTTTGCAAAACAAAGTACTTTGGAGATGAAGCATGTCAGAAGAGAAACAAGAAGCCCTGCGTCAGATAAATGATATAAAAAACCATCTAGTAGATAAGCAAACATTTTTTCCTTATAACTATAAAGCCACCTATGTATGGGGAATCATCGCAGCCGTCTTGACATTTATTATGGTACCTATCTATGAGAAAAGTATACTTTGGGGTACGGTGGTGACGATTGTATTTGTGGCTATTGGGTTTGTAACTGAGGGGATTATGACTAAAAAGGTCAACCAGAGTTATGATATAGAAGATTGTACACATAGACAGCAGTTTATTATGAAGAGTTTTTTGATGCTTTCACTTTTTGGGATAGTACTTTCACTAGTATTGGCTAGTTACTCTTTGTATGTAGTCATATTTATACTGTGGTTGTTTCTTTGTTCTGTGGGGTACTTTTCTGTAGGCTTTGTACTTAATATAGAACGCTTTTCGCAAATGGCACAGTTTAATATACTCTCAGTTATTGTCTTGTTAGGTATTGGGTATTTTACTGGGAGTCTAGAGGGTAAAAGCACCTTTTTGTTAGTAGTACAGATATTTGTTGTTTTGGGGCTTAGTGTGATGCCATCTATTGTCGCATGGCAACAGATAAAAGAAGGGAAATAGGGTAACCTTATGTTATTTGACCCACTCTTGCATCAGGGCATACGCTCTAAACTGGTATCGTTACTCATCTCTAATGATGAGTTACCTTTTAAGGCACTCAAAGAGGCTCTAGAACTGACCGATGGAAACCTCTCTTCTCATCTGTCTAAACTAGAAAAAGAAGCGTATATCAGTATAGAAAAGATTTTTGAAGGAAAACGTCCTAAAACGGTGGTAAAGATAGCCCCTAAAGGGCGTGAAGCCTTTGAAAAATATATAGAAAATTTAAAACAATTTATAGAGGAGAATTAGATGATGCAAGCATGGATATGGCTCATAGGAGCTATTGTTTTCGAGGTACTAGGTACTACGGCTATGAAAATGTCCGAAGGATTTACAAAGACGATGCCCTCAGTAGCGATGGGAGTGTTTTATATACTCTCACTCGCGGCACTTACCTATGCACTCAAAAAGTTTGATGTCAGTATGGCATATGCGATTTGGTCTGGGGTGGGAACTGCACTCATTACGCTTATAGGGATTTGGTATTTTAAAGAGTCTGTCTCGGTGATGAAGCTCGCTAGTATAGGACTCATCATCATAGGTGTCGTAGGACTACATTTAAGTGGAGATCATAGTTAATGAGAGCATACATAGACTTTTTATACAAATTCAGATGGGCGATAGTCATTATCGTGCCACTCATCGTGATGATGCTGGCATCGAGTCTCAAACACCTAGAGATAGATGGATCATACCGTATATGGTTTGAAAAAGATTCTAAAACCCTTATAGATTATGATAAGTTTAGAGATGAATTCTCTAATGATGATGGTATCATGGTGGTGTTTAGAGATGAGAACGGTATCTTTAACAAAAAGGCGTTAGGTTCCATACAACGCATCACAGAAGCGATGTGGGATATGCCACATATCGACAGGGTAGATAGTATCACCAATTACCAGCATGTACATACCCAAGCCAACAAGCCTGATGATGTACTCGTAGATGATTTTATACAAGAGGATATCTCTGATGCATCCGAAGCATATTTGGTTAACCGTAAAGCCGTAGCCACGAGTGATGACATCATCAAAGGGAGTTTTATCTCTAAAGATGGCAAGACCACGATGATATTTGCCAGACTAGAAGGCCAGGCAAATGAAGATGGTGATATCTCTGCAGAGATGATGGGCTATATCAATAAAATCATAGATACAGAGTCAAACAAAACAGGCTACAAATACTGGCTCAATGGTGGTCCACCGATGACAGAAGCCTTTGTGCAGATAGCAGGGCATGATGCGATGGTCTTTACGCCTTTGGTTTTCTTGGCATCTATGATTTTACTGTTTATGCTCTTTAGACGGGTGAGTGGTGCGTTAGTGCCTTTGGCTGTAGTGCTCTTTACTTTTCTTTCTGTGCTGGCTGTACAGACATTATTGGGCTATAAGCTCAATAACTTTACAGCAAATATCCCTGTGTTTATTGTGGCTATTGGTATCGCTGATGCGGTACATATCTACTCACTGTGGCTGATGGAAAAGCGTAGAGGAGTAGAGAATAAAGAGGCAGTCTATCACTCGTTGAACAAAAACTTTTTACCTATTTTGCTTACTTCACTTACAACCACAGTAGGTTTTTCTACCTTGGCACTATCTAAGGTAGTTCCCGTAGCTACATTAGGTATTGCGACTGCTAGTGGTGCTGTGTTGGCGTTTATTATCTCTATTGTGTGGATGCCTGCTATGTTATTACTACTCAAAAAACAAGCCAAAAAAGTAGAAGAAAAAGAAGAAGATATAAAATCACATGGTTATGGGAAGTTCATCGTTAATAATGATAAAAAAATTATTGTCATTGGTACGTTGATTATGTTTTTGATTGGACTGGGACTTGCTTTTGTAAAGGTAGACTCTAATACCATTAGGTACTTTGATAAAAATGTAGAGATACGTAAATCTGCAGAGTTTACTATGAAGAATCTCACAGGCTCTATGTCGTACATACTTATAGCTGACTCTGGAAAAACTGATGGTATTAAAGAACCAGCATTTTTAAAGACTGTAGAGAAGTTCTACCGTGATTATCAGCTGATGTTTCCTAAAGATGTACGTCATATCAACTCTTTGCTTGATATTATCAAGCGGTACAATAAGATAATGAATAACAAGGAGAGCATACCAGAGGATAGAAAACTTGTTGCACAGTATCTACTGATGTATTCTATGGGCTTGGCACAAGGGATGGAAATCACCGACCAAATGGACTTTGACCAAAGAAAATTGCGTATTAATGTACTTACAAACATCGTAGATACCTCTAAAGATATGAAGATGATTAACTATGCTATAGATTGGTGGGCAAAGACCCCGTATGCTATGAACCTTACAGGACAGACAGCCATGTATGCCTATATGCAAAAAGATATTACTGATACGCTTATCTATTCGTTATCACTCACGATACTCATTGTATCGCTTATGATGCTACTAATATTTAAAAGGCTTAAAATCCTTTGGATTCTACTCTTGCCAAATCTTTTGCCAGTGATATTGGTTATAGGTATGATGGGATGGTTAGGGCTTACTATAGATATGGGTGTGGCTATTGCAGGAGCCATCATCATCGGGGTAGCCGTGGATGATACCATTCACTTTTTGGTCAAGTACTTTGATGCCCGTAAACGAGGACTTAACCTTACTGATACCTTTGATGAAGTATTGCACTATGCAGGTAAGGCTATGCTCTTTACTACCATTGTGCTAAGCCTTTCATTTGCGATGTTTGTCTTTAGTACCTTTACACCCAATCAAAATTTTGGATTGGTCACTGCTACGGCGTTGTTTATTGCACTTATTGTAGATCTTATCTACTTACCAGCGTTACTCTCTGTGATGGATGGTAAAACAGAATATAAAGGATAATTCATGTTACATTTATATCAAAAATATATAATTCTATCAAATAAAAAAGGAAAAAAATGCACAATAAATTAGAAGCCCTTATGGGTAAGTTTGGGGCGTATATTTATGATAACCCATTTAAAGTAATACTAGTTGTAATTGCTTTACTGATAGCCCCAATAAGTCATGTAGCACAAATAAAAATGGATACATCTACGGAAGGTTTTATGCATCCTGAAGATCCTGTGCTACTAACATATAATAAATTTAGAGCACAGTTTGGACGTGATGAACGTATTGTACTTGCAATCAAAAATGATAATATTTTCTCTGTAGATTTTTTAAAGACATTGAGAGATTTACATGAAGAGATAGAGACCAATGTACCATACTTAGATGATGTAACATCTCTATATAATGTACGTAATACTAGAGGTGAAGGTGATAGGCTTATTACAGATGATCTACTTGAGCCTATGCCTACGACACAAGATGAGGCTGATGCTATTAGAAAACGTGCGATGGAGTCTCACTTTTACAAAGATTTGCTACTTAGTGATGATGGTACCATGACGACAATGATTATCGAGACTGATGCTTATTCTCATGAAGGAGAAAAAAAAGCTTCTGTTGAGAGTGAATTTGATGATGCCTTTGGTGATGGAGAATCGAATGCAACAGAAGATGGTACCCAAAGTACCACAACTCAAAATAATCAAGAAAAAGCATTCCTTACAGATGCAGAAAATGCAGAATTTCTCAAAGCTGTACACAAAATTGTTAATAAATATAAAAAAGAGAAAGGCTTAGAAATATATGTTGCAGGAAGTCCTGCAGTTATGGATGCACTTAAATCTCAAATGAAAGCAGATATGCAGAAATTTACACGTATTACTTTTATCATTATTATTGTATTTTTGTTTATCATGTTTAGAAGAGTTTCGGCTGTTGTCTATCCACTGATTGTGATTATACTATCATTAGTGACAACTATAGGTACTATGGCATGGGCAGGTGTAGCCTTTAAGTTACCCACACAGATTGTACCCTCATTACTTTTGGCGGTGAGTGTAGGAGCGACGGTGCATATCCTTTCTATCTTTTTTGATAGATTTAATAAAAATGGAGATAAAAAAAATGCATTATCTTATACTTTAGGACACTCAGGATTAGCTATTGCCATGACCTCTGTAACCACAGCAATTGGTGTAGGGTCATTCTCTGGTTCAGAAGTTGCACCTGTATCTGATTTAGGTATATTTGCAGCCCTTGGTGTCATGGTATCTTTATTTTTAACATTGACTTTGTTACCAGCACTTTTAAGTATTACCAAGCTAAAGGTAAAACCAAAGACAACAAGAGGAAAATTGGATGAACTGATGCTTATCTTGGCACTTTTTCCTATTAAATATTATAAAGGAATACTTATTGGTTCTACTGTTTTAGTGTTTGTCGCACTTGTTGCAGCGACACAAATATCGTTGTCTCATAACCCCCTATATTGGTTCCAGCCAGACAATGAGAATAGGGTATCTACTGAAGTGATAGATGCTAAAATGAATGGTACAGTAACCATTGAAGCTATAGTAGATACAGGTGTAGAAGATGGATGGAATAATCCAGAACGTCTCAATAAACTTAATAGTATGTCCACAAAGCTTGAAAAGTATGTAGATGAATATACACATATTGGTAAGGTAGTTTCACTCGCAACTATTGTCAAAGAGACAAACCGTGCACTGCATGAAAATAAAGAAACATCTTATACTATTCCAAAAGATGCAAACTTGGTCTCCCAAGAGCTACTGTTATTTGAAAATTCTGGTTCTGATGATTTAGAAGATGTGGTAGATAGTCAGTTCTCTAAAGCACGTATAACCATAAAATTACCATGGACTGATGCTGTTAAGGCAGTACAGGTATTAAATCATGTCAAAAAAGAACTATCAGCGACATTTCCTAATGAAAAAGTGGAAACTACGGGGATGATCCCACTACTCATTAGCACTTTTGCAAATTCTGTACATTCATCCGTAACGAGTTATATTATAGCTTTTATACTTATTACATTTATGATGATTCTAATTTTAGGTTCTGTACGTATAGGGTTACTCAGTATGATACCGAACTTAACACCAATAATACTGGGGCTTTTACTGATGTATATTATGAATATTCCCTTAGATATGTTTACATTACTCATTGGTAGTATTGCTATAGGACTTGCCGTGGATGATACCATACACTTCCTACACAATTTTAGGAGATACTATCTCGAGAGTGGTGATAGTGCAAAGGCAATACAGCAGACTTTCTTTACTACAGGAAAGGCAATGGTGATTACCACTATCGTGCTATCATTAGGTTTTTACTCTTATTTGATGGCACAAATGATTTCAGTACAGAATTTTGGATTGCTTACAGGAACAGTAATTGTGATGGCACTTTTATCTGATTTATTGTTGGCACCTGCACTGATGATAGTTGCTGCTAAACGCGGCTGGATAAAATAAAATCGTAGGGCATTAATCCCTTGTGGCTACCCTTTGGATTGAGGGCAACCACAAGGGATTGCCCCTACATATATACAAATGGAGAAAATTATGAATACAAAAAAATTATTAATTGGATTAACTTTAGGACTTTCAACACTTACGACACAAGCCATAGCAGATGATCCCAAAGCCAGAGCGATTATGGAAAAAGTAGATGCCAGAGATGATGGTAAAACATTAGAAGAAGATATGACTATGATACTGATAGATAAAAATGGTAAAAAACGTACAAGAAATTTACATACCTATGGTAAAGATTTTGGAGCAGACGAGCATAGAATTATGTTTTTTAAATCTCCAGCAGATGTAAAAAATACGGCATTTTTAACCTATGATTATGACAAAGCAAGTAAAGATGATGATCAGTGGTTGTATCTGCCAGCACTTAAAAAGGTAAAACGTATTCCTAGTTCAGACAAAAGTTCTAGTTTTATGGGTTCTGATTTTTCATACTTTGATATGACAGACCGTGATTTAGAAGATTATGACTTTAAGCTACTCAAAGAGACAAAAGTACGTGGACATGATGCATGGATGATTGAAGCAACCCCTAGAAACAAAAAAGTGATTAAAGAATCAGGATATACCAAAACAGTTGGTATTGTACGTAAAGATAACTATGTACTTGTACGTGCAATTAACTTTATGCGTAATGGTAAAAAGAAGTATATGGATATACAAAAATTACATGAACAAGGTGGTGTGTGGTTAGCTGATACGATTACAATGACTACTAAAAAAGGTAAAAGAATGGTACATAAAACGATATTGAACTTTAAAAATATCAAGCTAAACAAGTCAATATCTGATAATATGTTTAGTACAAGACGTCTAGAAAAAGGACTATAATGTATACAGCAAAGAGTAAGGAGCAGATATGAAAAGAAAAATAATTCTAAGTGTATTGTTAAGTTCAATACTCTTTGCAGATAGCATGAGTGATGCACTTGATGGTTTTGATGACACACCTGTAGTCGAAGCATTAGCTGATTCTAATAACAGTATGGCTGATTTTAATGAGACTAATATTTCTAATGAAACAGAAACAACAGAAAGTCTTATCGAAGGTCTTACAGGTAAAATTACGGAACAAGTAGCTTACTCCTATAATGGGGATAAACCACATGATAAATTTAGCTCACTCAAAAGTTCTATACTTTTAGATTATGAACATAAATTTGAAAATGGTTGGCGTATTAAAACCAATGGAAAATGGTATTATGATGCAGTCTATGATTTACGTAATCATAGTTATAGTAATAATGAACTTAAAGAACAACGCCATGAGACTGAACTTTTTGATGCCTATATCGAAGGAAGTATCACTGACACTATAGATATGAAACTAGGGCGTCAAGTAGTCGTCTGGGGACGAAGTGATACGATTCGTATTACAGATGTATTGAATCCTATAGATAACCGTCGTCCAGGAATGGTAGATATAGAGGATTTACGTCTTCCTACAGCGATGGCGAAGTTTGACTTTTTTTATAAGGATTGGCGTGTTACGCCTATTGCAATATTAGAACAACGTTTTTCTAAAAATCCTGCTTTTGGTTCAGCATTTAATCCAATGAAAAACCCATATATACCAAAACAAGATTATAAAGATGTTACTTATGCACTCTCTGTGGGTGGTGAATTTTCTGGATGGGATGTAAATTTTTATGCAGCACGTGTACATGATGATGCTGGTTATGTAAAATTTGCACCTAAACCTACATTTACTCATGACAAAGTAAATATGTTTGGTTCAGCACTCAACGTACTCTCTGGTGCTTGGCTATTTAAAACAGAATTAGCATATTTTGATAAACTCAAATATACCAGTACTGGAGACAAAGAGTTTTCTCGTACAGATGCACTTGTAGGATTAGAGTACAAAGGATTTGCTGATACGATGATAAGTTATGATGTTTCACTAAGACATTTTAACCAGTACGATAATAGATTAAAACAAGAGCGAATACTGAAAGATAGAGATACCTATCAACATGCATTTAGAATATCTTCAGACTTTATGAATGCCACACTTACAGCAAATTATCTTATCTCTTTATATGGTAAGAAATTGGATGAAGGTGGGTTCCAACGTGCATGGGTAAAGTATGAATTGGCTGAAGGTGTCAATACTAACTTTGGGGTTGTCGATTACATTGGTGGTTCAACACTCTTTGATAGTATCAAAAAGAATGATATGGTCTTTGTAGATATTTCGTATAGTTTTTAAAGATACTTGTGAAATTTTACCGCATATATATAGAGCTTACCAATGTATGTGGGCTAAGCTGTAGTTTTTGTCCCACAAAAGAGTTACCTAGTAAAGAGATGGATTTAATATTCTTTGAGTCTGTGATAGAACAAGCTAGTCATTATACTTCAGAGATTGCCTGCCATGTGGTAGGAGATCCTCTTACCCAATCTAATCTCCATGAGTATCTCGATATTATCCATAAATACAGCCTAAAGGCAATATTGACAACCTCTGGGTATTTTCTCAAAAAACATACCTATGATACACTCTTTCATCCCTGTGTCAAGCAGATTAATATCTCACTCAATAGCTTTAACAAAAATGATACTTCTCTTACTTTTGAACAATACATTACGCCTATTCTTTCTCTGTGTGAAGCAAAACTCCAAAGAGAAGAGGAGTTATTTATCAACTTACGTGTATGGAATTTAGATGAGATGATGTCAGAGCGTCATTTTAATGAGATACTATTTAAAACATTCTCTACTACTTTTGATACTTCTGTAGAATTAGATACTATCTATAGTGAACGTCCAAAAAGTATACGATTAGCTTCAAAAATACTCATACATTTTGACAACTATTTTGAGTGGCCTTCACTAAAAAATAAAAACTATGGCGATGGCACTTGTCAAGGTTTACAATCTCACATTGCAATATTGGCATCGGGAAAAGTTGTACCTTGTTGTTTGGACTGTGATGGAATCATAGAGCTTGGTGATTTACATACTAATTCTTTAGAAGAAATAGTTAATTCACAACGAGCCAAAACAATGATAGAAGGATTTAAAGAACATAAAGCAGTTGAAGAGCTTTGTCAAAAATGTTCCTATAAAATGAGATTTACTACACAATAATCAAAGGAGTAATATGCAAAAAATTACTATGAAAGCCTATGCAGTACAACATAAACTTAGTATATTTAATGTGATGAAGATGGTAAAATCTGGAACATTAAAAAGTGAAACTGTTGAAGAGGATGGGAAAGAGATACTCTATATACTTTTAGATGATGAGACAGAAGAGACAATCAAAAAAGGTATCGTATCATTGACTAATAATGCCCCTCATGCCAAATTGGAGGCTGATATAAGAGCCTTACAAAGTGAAGTACAAATATTACGTAAAGAGATAGAGACACTTAAAAATAGGCTATAATGGTTGCATGAAAAATATAAATAAAAAAGTAGCCTATATTACGGATGAAATATATTTAGAACATGATACAGGTATAGCTCATCCTGAGTCAAAAGAGCGTTTAATTGCTATAAATAATACTGTAGAGACATTAAGGGACAGACTAATTGTTAAGCATCCAATTTGGGTATCTAAAGAAATTTTAAACGCTGTACACAGTATGGAACATATAGAAAACATTATAGAAGCCAGTGAATATGGTACACCCATTGATCAAGATACTATCTGTAGTCCACTCTCCTATAGAGCAGCAACAAAAGCAGTAGGAGCAGGTATTGCTGCATTAGATGGTATTAACTCTGGAGAGTTTGAACGGGCATTTTGTGCTGTACGTCCTCCAGGACATCATGCTACACCTACGCAAGCTATGGGGTTTTGTTTGTTTAATAATATAGCTATTGCTGCACGTTACGCACAAAGCATTGGCTATAAAAAAGTGATGATTATAGACTTTGACGTACATCATGGTAATGGTACACAAGATACTTTTTGGGAAGATAATACAGTCTTTTATTTCTCTTCACATCAAGCCTTTGCATATCCGGGTACTGGAGCAGAGGCTCATAAAGGTGAGGGGAAAGGAAAAGGCTATACTGCAAACTTTTTGATGATGCCAGAGAGTACAGATAGTGAACTCTTAGATATTTATCAAAATGATTTACCACCTATTATTGATACATTTAATCCTGATATTATATTAGTATCAGCAGGATATGACTTACACGAAAGTGACCCTCTAGCTTCACTGAACATTACTACAAAAGGTATACGTCAAATGGTTCGAGGTATATTGGATAGTGTAAATGTACCCTTTGTATTCTTCTTGGAGGGTGGTTATGATGTAAATGCGTTAGGAGAAAATGTGAAAGTTACACTCGAAGAGATGCTTATTTAGCATCTCTTGATATGTGTATTAAAATGTGTAGTTAAGTTGAAAAGAGACAGAGTTTTCACTATGCTCTGTAGTGATTGAGTCCATTCCCATTTTAAGTTGACTTATGTCAAATGTTTTTGTAGATTTGTCAGCATATACATAGGCCAAATCAACTGTAAGTTGTTCATTTACTGCATAGGTACCACCTACAGTATAGTGTTTTTCAGCAGTTGCCGGGAAACCTAATAGATTAAACATATTAATAGCAGGATTTTTTGTCTCTACCACAGCACTATCGGCTTGATTGTATCCAACTCTCAAAGCCCAATCATCTTGTGCAAATTGGTAACCTACAGCATAGACATTTTGATCTTCCCATAACACATCACTATATCCTTTGGCATCTGACCACTTTATTTTTTTATAATCAAAAGCAATAGTATGTTGATTCATAGCATATGCAATACCAACACCAATTTCTGCTGGTTGTTCTAGTGTATCGGTCATTTGAAGTCCAAAATTTTGTGCTGCATTTTTGATGGTATGATCGTAGTTCATTTCAATGGCAGACTTGTAGACTGCACCTAAAGTTAGACCATTAGAAAAGTCATATGTTGTACCTATATTGTAACCATAGCCAAAATCTTGTGCAATTCCAGAACCTATATTATTAACTGTACCTTCGTCTGTACGACTTGGCATTTTAAAGTTAATATCTAAATTTCCATACATAAGTATAGGTGTAACTGCAATACTAAAATTCTCTACTTTGTATGCTAAAGGTATAGCAAATTGCATCATTTGTAGGTTTGTTACCATATCAAAGTTATTGAATTGACCTTGACCTAATGATTTTTCAATCCCTGCATCTTTACTATAGTCTGTACCCATTCCACCAGTACCCCACATACCAATACCTACATAAAAGTTTTCATTGACTTTCGTGGCCAATGAAACTTCTGGAATCATACTAAGATCAGCATTACTTTTGTGACTATCTTGTGGAGGAAGAGCATTAGGATTTGCATTGAGTGTTGTTTCTATGTCAGGCATAAATACGGTACCACCAAAAGAAATTTCGTTACCTTCTACTTGTGTGATAAGTGCAGGGTTACTTAATGCTGATTCTGCACCATGACTCATTGCAATACCTGCACCACCCATACCTCTAGCTTTTGCCCCTATACCTATAAGATGGTCTCCATTGGTTGCCTGAAGTGTTGTCGCTGTGATTAGCGACAGTACTATTACCTTGTTTAATGTTTTTGTTTTCATATTCAATGTCCTTTGTTTTGATTGAGAAATAATCATATCTAAATAATATCTTAAAGTCAATAAACTTAAACTATATTTACCTATAGCTTAAAATTATAGTATGTATTGAAACACATTTTAAAATACCAACAATATAATGAATTAAATTTATCTATAAAATAAATTTAATTCAATTTTAATTATTACTTATAAGTTATTAATGTAAACTTACAATAATGCTATTTATCAGAAATAATGTATATAATACAAACAATACAAAGGAGATAGGATGTCAAGTATACTTTACTGCATTGCACAATTCACACCCAAAGAGGGGAAATTTGATGCACTTTTTGAAACACTAAAGGCATTAGAACCAGATACACTTAGAGAAGAGGGGTGTTTGCGTTATAGGGTAACTAAACAGATACAAAATCCATTTGCAGAGGGTAACAGTATGCCTATCGTATTTAACGAAGCATGGGCATCAGTAGAAGATTTTGAGCGTCATTGCCAGAGAAAAGGTATTGTTGATTTTTTTGAAAAAGAGTGTTTGAGTGAAGATGGCTTAGTAAAAGCCTATAATGTTACAGCATATAGTGATGCGTAGGTCGGGCTGTCCTCTCCCCGACAACATTCATTGTTAGATTTTACTCTTAACAAACGTTTCCATATCCGCAACAACAACTTCTAGTGTTCTAGCTCCATCTATTACTTCTAATAGATTTTTATCTGTATAAAATTTTTGAATCTCAGCCAATGGATCTGTATATATTTTCATTCTATCCCAGAATACTTCTATAGAATCATCAGAACGCTCTTCACCTGGCTTCGCATCAGCTGCACGACCAAGGATTCTCTCTTTTGCTACATCTTCAGATACACGTACTTCTATGACTGATGCCAGTTCAATGTTGTCTTCTTTAGATACAAGCGCATCAAATGCAGTCATCTGTTCTGTGCTTCTTGGGTAACCATCGA
>JAKIUE010000130.1 GCA_021647715.1 Sulfurovum sp. | reverse complement strand
CTGAAATTTATGCATTGAGTAATGTGGTAATCAGCAGCTCCAAAAAACCAGAAAGTTTTGGCAGAAGTGTGGCAGAGGCATTGGCTATGAATACACCTGTAGTTGCAACAGAACATGGTGGGGTTTTAGATATTATAAGAGAGGGGGAAAATGGGTATTTTTACCCTGTAGAGAACAGCATACAATTAGCACAATGTATTGAAAAATGTTCTGATTTGAAGTTTGATGGGTATCACTACATTAGCCAAAACTTTTCCTTAAAACAGATGGTAGATAAAACATTAAAAGTATATACGTCATGAAAATCGTTCAATTCTTAGCATCTAAAGGTTCAGGCGGTTTGGAAAATGTCTTTGTAGATTTATGCAATGCACTTGCTAAGACTGAAGCGTTAGAAGTGATTGTATTTAAAGATGCAGCCTGCATTAAAAAACTTGATATACATATACAAATACATGAACTCCCTAAAAAGTCAAGTAGATATAATATTTTTTTGTATATAAAATTGTATAAGTTAATGAAAAAGATATCTCCTGATATTGTGCATACCCATGCGGCAAAAGCGACACAAATATTTTACCATGTAAATAAATTTTTAGCACTACCTTTTGTTGCAACAAAACACAATGTACGCAAGGGTGAAATTTTCAATAAAGTTCCTCACGTAATAGCTGTGTCTAACTTTGTCAAAGAGAGTATAGAAAATAAAAATACAAAAGTTATTTATAATGGTATAGTACCAATGAAGATAGAGACGCACTATCAAAATAAGATATTTACCATAGTCTCGGTGGGTAGATTAGATAAGGTAAAAGGGTTTGCTACGCTTATAAAAGCGTGTGCAACATTAGACTTTCCTTTTCATTTGCAAATAGTAGGAGAGGGTGAAGATAGAGAAAACTTAGAAGCACTCATAAGCGAGTTAAAGCTTGAGAAAAGAGTGACTTTGTTAGGATATAAATCAAATGTACATGAGTACTTATATGCTTCTCATTTGCAAGTGATATCATCAGACGCTGAAGGCTTTTCTCTGGCTATGGCAGAAGGCATTTTTTATGCACCGATACTACTTAGTACAAAAGTAGGTGTGTGTGTTGAGATATTGCCAGATATGTTACTGTATAATATAGAAGATTTAACAGGAAAAATAACGGATGTATATAGGAATAAAGAAAGATATAAAGAGTATTTTAAATATAGTAAAAAAAACAAAGAGAAATTAACGATACAAGTATGTGTTAAAGAACATATCTCTATGTATCAAGAAGTTACGAAAGATAAAATGTGGTAGAAAGGTCATTGTGCTCATCTCAAATAAATTAGTTATACATCTGTTAATATCAGTAGGGTTTGCCATACTTTTTTTCATACCTGATATTTTATTTAAGTTATTTCATCATGAGTATTTTATATTTCATGTAAAATTATATAAAGAATTTTTGGCATTTATAGTTTTGAATTTTGTACTACTTTCTATAAATAGCTTTAAAATAAAATATTTATTTTATATTCTTTTTATGATATTTTCGTTTTCTGAATTGATCCATTATAGTTTTTTTCATTCACTTATAATGCCTTACGAAGTACCTTTAGTATTCTCTCAAGCTGATGAGATGTTAGATACTTTAGGAGGTGTATGGACCCATGTTCTATTACCTGTATTTATAATCCTTGGAATGCTTGTTGTCATTTATTTCCTTTTACATAACGTAGGTAAGTGGACATTAAAGGGAGGAAAAGTATCTCTGATAAGTATGATAGTTATTTTATGTCTTGGATCGGTAGTTGCTACACAAAGAAGCACTCCGTATGTGTTTTTGCCTAAGGCACAATCTACTTCTATCAAAAATATGTATACAGTACTTTCGTGGAGCATTGCGAAAGAAATACCTAAGATATTAGGCAAGAAAAATAAATTACCCCATTTTAAGCCATATAGTATACAAGATAATAAGATTAAAAAACCTCAGACTATTGTTGTTATCATGGGAGAGAGTTTAGGAGCAAAATATATGAGTTTATATGGCTTTGGAAAAAATACAACGCCTAAACTCAACAAGAGAAAAGATAGTTTATCTTATACATGGGGCTATTCCGCAGGTATCAATACAGATGTGGCTGTACCTACATTTTTTGCAGCCAAAAGAGAACCACAAAATAATATGGTTTTTTTAAAAGGAGATACCAACCTTTTTACAATGGCTAAAAATGCTGGTTATAAGACACATTATATCACCACTCAGCGTCTTACAGTTATGGGTGGATTTTTAGGGGGGAGTGTAGACGTGTTGCATTCAAAGTCATATTTCGCACAAAAAGGAGAGATATATGATGATGTGTTGGTAGAGTATTTAAAAAATATTGATGTTTCAAAAAAGAACTTTATTGTACTGCATCAAAGAAATTCACACTCTCCTTATGATAAATATACACCAAAAGAGTATGATAGCTTTAAATTTGATAAACATAATTTCAAATCATATATGCAAGGAAGCTATTATAACTCTGTTCTTTATACAGATACACTTATAGATAATATGATGCATATTTTAGACAAGCAGAAGCAGTCTGCAGTCTTGTTTTTTACTTCAGACCATGGTGAGATGTTAGGTAACAAAGATGAAGAAGGTCGTTTTGGACACCTTTTTTTAGGGTATGCAGATGCCAAAGTTCCTATGATAACCTATACCAATAAGTCAGCTGCTTATTTAAAAGAGCCTCTCAACCTTGAAGGTGTTATCTCTCACTATCAGTTTGTTAAGAAAATTGTAACAATGTTAGGAAAAGATATAATTAACGATAATGAAAATGGTGAATTTTATATTAATGGCGTAGATATAAGTGGTTCACAGGGATATATAACGTATAAAAAAAGAGGGAAATTATAGTGTCATACATTGTAAAACTAATGAGAAAATTGAGTAAATATGTACTGTTCCCACTTGTAGGAATAGTATTACTATGGGCAAGTTACTTTTTATTGTATGGAAATTTTCATAGAGTTGATAAAAATGTCTATCGTTCTGCACAACTGTTTTCATTTAATCTTCCTTACTATATAAAAAAACATCAAATACAATCAATATTAAATCTTAGAGGGGATGCAAATAAACAATGGTATAAAGATGAAATAAAAATAGTAAAAGAGTATAATCTTACACATTATGATTATCATATAGGTGATAGACGCGATGCAAGTATGCAAGAGATGGATAAAATAGTCCAAATCATAAAAGATGCACCAAAACCACTACTGATTCACTGTAAAGCTGGTGCAGACAGAACCTCCCTTGCTTCTGCACTCTATTTGTATGCCATAAAGCATGAGGATGATGCAGAACGAGAGATTTCAATAGTTTATGGGCATTTCCCTTGGCTAGGGTCAAAAACAGTGGCAATGGATAGAAGTTTTGAAAAGTATAAAAAGGAAAAAAGTGAAAGATAAAATAGTATTGGCACTTAAAGATACAGATAATCTCTTATCTTATTTGGTTATAGGCTTGGCATTTTCGCTTCCTGTCTCTGTAGCCTTAACAAATAGTATACTTGTATTGTTGATTTTAGTATTTTTGTATGAAAGAGAATATAAAAAAAGGTTTGAAGTTATTAAAAATAATTCACTTGTGTATATCCTTCTACTTTTTGTTCTCATGCACGTAGTTGGGTGTCTATGGAGTGATAATCTTGATGCAGCGGTTA
>JAKIUE010000129.1 GCA_021647715.1 Sulfurovum sp. | reverse complement strand
TTAATATTGAAAAGAAAAATTGTATAATTTATGGAGAAAATGGAACAGGAAAAAGTTCTGTTTATTGGTCTTTGGTATCAGTTTTTAAAAAAGACTTGATAGATATATCTGATTTTAAAAATCGTGATATATCTACTACGGATGAATTAAAAGTTGTTATTACATTAGATAATAATAAAGAGCTAAACTTAGATGAGACTAATGCTTTAGTTGAAGAGAATAGGAAAACAATCTTTTTTGCACATCAAGATATGCTTGAAGAGTTTTTAGTTTATTCAGATAATTTTTTTGATATTTTAAATAAAAAAATAAAAAATTATTTTACTAAAATAAATGATTTTTCTAGTGAACTTGATAAATTTAATAAAGAAGTTGATGAGAACAATCATGAAGAAAAAGTACCATTAAGAGTTAAGTTAACAGAAGAATATAAGAAGTTTTTAGATGAGCTTTTGGCAGAAACTAATAATATAATCAATAACTATTTTGATGAAAAATTTACTATCAATTTTAAGTATGATTGGGGTCGATTAGACCTTTCAAGAGGAGATTATACTTTTATTTCTCCAGAAATTATTTTACAAATAGAAGAGCAACCTAAGTTAAAGCTACAGTTTAATGAAGCTAAATTAAAATTAGTATCTATTGCTTTATTTTTTGCACTTATTAAATTGGAAGAAGACGAGGAAAACTCTTTAAAGCTCTTAGTTCTTGATGATTTTTTAACAAGTCTTGATATGTCAAATAGAAAACTAATTGTTCAATATATTTTAGAGAATTTTGGAGATTATCAAAAGATTATTTTGACCCATAATATACAGTTTTATAATTTGATTGTAAAACTTTTAAAGATGAAAGGTGAAGATGAAACTTGGGATATTAAACGATTGTTTTTAAGTAGTCTTGATAATAATGAAGTTTCTGAAATAAGAGATGAAAAATCTTTTTTAAATCAAGCAGAAGATAGATTAAGAGAAGGAGATTTATCATCTAGTGGTAATTTTTTAAGAAAAGAATTTGAAAGAATTATTCATGAATTTGAAATGTTACTGGAACTTGGAAAAGTTGAGGACATGTCAAATATTCTAGATGTTTTAAAAGAGCCTAGAGTATATTTTAAAAATCCCCATGAGAGAATAGTGAGTTTTATTAATAGTTTTAAAAAAATTATGAGTCTCCCACAACATGTAACAAGTGAAGAGAAACTATTAAAAATAGAAAAACAAATTACGGACTTACAAAGTTCTAAAATAGATTTAAATTGGACTGAAACTTTAGAAGATAAGACTACTAAACAGCATTCTATACTTCTATCTTTACAAAAGACAAATTTTTATAATGGAGTTATTTTAAATTCTTTATCTCATGATGATACAGAAATCGAAGCATACAGAAAAGAATGTATTAATATTATTGGGTTACTAACAAGTCTAAATAAGGGTTTGGCTCATTTAAAAGGTAAGAAATATCCTTAATTCTTTAGCCATCCTCCTAACCCAAACAACCACCCAAAAAGTTGGCACATTAGTATCCTTAAAAGGCAAAACAATGACTACCCCCACAATCAATAAAGAACTATTCCTAGATATAAATGGCATCAAACAATACGTTTTGATATGTGGAACAGATGCAGATAAACCCATACTGTTGATGGTTCATGGAGGTAATCCTGAGACTGTGTATTTTAAGAAATACAATGCAGAGCTAGAAGAGCACTTTTTGGTGGTGTATTGGGAGCAGAGAGGTACGGGTAAATCGTACCATAAAACCATAGACCAAGAGAGCATCACACTAGAGAATCATATAGAAGATGCTTATACACTTACCAAGTACTTGCAAAAGGAGTTTCACAAAGAGAAGATATTTATCTTGGGGCACTCTATGGGTTCGCTAATTGCTATTAAGACGGTTGAGAAATATCATGATGCATATATCGCTTATGTAGGTGTATCACAAATGACAGACCAGAGAAAAAGTGATACATTGGCAGTAGAATACCTTAGAGAAAAAGCAACACCCAATAGTGATAAGAAATCTCTAAAACTGATAGAAAAGTTTGCACATATGCCCATAGAAAAAGAAACCGTACTAAAGCGACTACACCTTGGACAGAAAGCTATGATGAAATATGGAGGATTCTTATATGATACAACACTTATAGGCATGTTTAAGCTAAGTGTATTGCCTTTGTTTACTTCCAAAATATATAGTTTTAGAGACATCATTAACGTATTTAAATTAAATAAATATAGGCTTTATTTGTCGTATGAGTATAATATCTTAGAATCTATAAAGTCTTTAAAAATTCCTATATATCTACTCCATGGGAAAGAAGATTATCTGTTGAGTTATCCACTGGCAAAAGAGTTTTATGAAAACCTTCAAGCTCCTAAAAAAGAGTTTATAACCTTTACCCATTCTGCACATATGGTACCTTTTGAAGAAGCTGATAAGTTTAATAGGATTCTTATTGAAAAAGTATTAGTAGAGAATGTAGATGGATAACATGTTTTACAGTGCAAAAATATAATTTGCTATTTCCTGCCACTTATGGCATAATATATGAAACTTAGCGTCCAAAGGTTTAAACCATGCATAGATTAGAAGTACTAGAAAAAGTAAAAAAAAGAAAAGAAGCACTAGGCTTAACCCAAGACAATATCTCTAAACTTTCACAGCTTGGCAACAGAACCGTGGCGAGGTTTTTTTCTGGTGAAGATGTGAAGCTTAGTACGCTGGAGAAGATAACCAACATCATGGGCTTGGACTTTGCGGGTACTGAGCTAGTAGATGTGGAAACGCTTAGAGACAACAGAGCCAAAGAAAAAGCCATCTACATAGTCTCTTTAGTGCAAGACACATCAGCACTAGAAATGCAAGGACTTAAAAGCGAAGCCATACAAACACTGATACGTGATACCAAAGAGCAGTTTTTAACTGGTGAATACAGAAAAAACTTGTGGGCTAGTTAGCAGACAGATGAAAGATACTACAAAAATAGCAGATGCCACCTACGTAGATGATGTGTCGGGTTTGAAGCTTGATACATCAAAACAGTACACCATGGATGAGATATATTTTTATGAAGCACAAAATATCACACAGGCCACACTCAAATACCTATCTTTGACACCTGACAAAAAACTGGCTCCCTTTAGTCTAGCGTGGTTTTTGGTATTGCATCAAGAGATGTTTGGTGATGTGTGGGAGTGGGCAGGGAAGTTGAGACAAGTAGAGCTTAGCATAGGTGTCAAAGCCTATATGGTAAGTACGCAGATGCAAAAACTTGTAGATGACTTAGCCTATTGGGAAGAACATAAAAGTTTTGATGTCATAGAGACAGCTTCACGCATACACCACAGAGCCGTACAAATACACCCTTTTTTAAACGGCAATGGTAGATGGTCAAGAATGTTAGCCAACATCTACCTCAAACAAAACGGACTACAACCCACAAAATGGAATGAAGACTTGCTTTCAAAAACAAATCTGCATAGAGACGACTATATCAAGGCTTTAAAAAAGGCTGATAGTGGTGACTATAGCGACTTGATAGCAATGCAGAGTCATACTTTATAAGGTGCAAATATGAAACACAGATACATAGGAAAAACAGGATTAAGAGTAAGCCCGATATGTTTGGGGACTATGACCTTTGGTACACAGGCAGACAAGAAGGCTGCTTTTACCATCATGGACAAGGCGTATGAGAGAGGTATAAA
>JAKIUE010000030.1 GCA_021647715.1 Sulfurovum sp. | reverse complement strand
ACACAGGTAGAAATATCGCAGTTACGACTAGAGGAAGTGTAAATACAAGTAAAGTAGGTACCTATACTATTACCTATAGTGCAAAAGATAGTACTGGAAAGAGTGCAAGTAAAAAAAGAACAGTCATTGTCGAAAAAGTAGTAGTAAATGAGCCAAACCCTACAATATGTACAAAGTCTAAACCTTGGGATTGTGGTAACCTTGTAGTATCACAAGATAAAAAATCTTTACAGCATGCAGATGGATCTGACTTTTTTTGGATGGCAGACACTGCGTGGGATATGTATAGAATTTCAGCTGAAGATATAGATTTCTTTATGAGTAATCGTGCAAATAAGAAATTTACAGTTATACAGGCTACTGCAATACATGCACATTGGTCAACAAACAGTAGTAGTGAACATCCTTTTTATAATAGTGACTTTAAACAAATCAATGAAGAGTATTGGCAACATATTGATTATATGATTGATTCAGCTGCTAATCAAGGATTATATGTAGCACTTTTACCTACTTGGCACAGTGCCGTAAGATATGAAACGCTTAAAAATCCAGCAGAAGCAAGACAATATGGAGAATGGCTTGCCAATAGATATAAAAATAAATCAAACATAATATGGGTTATTGGTGGAGATACTCCAATCGATGCTTCACGTGTACCTTCTGGTATGACAGTTGATGAAGAGGTTGCTATCTGGAATGCTATGGGCTCAGGTATAAATAGTATTGCAACAAATCATTTAATGACATTTCATCCACTAGGAACAATACCGAGTATAAGACTCAATAATCCTTCTTGGTTAGATTTTAATATGCTACAGTCAGGTCGTTCATCAACCTCTCACTCGGTAAAACACGTACAAAAGGCTTTATCTGAGGGACTTGCTGTTATCGACGGAGAATCACTATATGAAAACTTAGCATTTGGTAATAAAGGTGAAAGTGATAGACGAACTGCATATCAAGTCAGAGATGATGCATATAGCCAAATCTTTGCAGGTGCCTTTGGTAATACCTATGGACATAGTTCAATCTATAGATTTTGGGTATCCACCGCACCAGTAAAGTGTAGTGGCTGGATATGTACACCAAATATGACATGGCTAGAAGCCTTAGATGCACCTGGTGCCACACAAATGAGATTTGTTACTGAACTTATGAAAAGTAGGCCTTTACGTGGTAGAACTGCGGATCAATCAATAATTGTTGGAACACCTCAAGCAAGTAATTTAGAAGGATTTGTAGCAACAAAAGGGACTGGGTATGCTATGGTATATACTTCACATGGAAAAGACATAGCAGTCGATTTACGAAAGTTATCTGGTACAAAAACAAAAGCATGGTGGTATAATCCAAGAAATGGTAACACAACAGAGATAGGTGAATTCAATAATAATGCTACACATATATTTAATCCACCAGGAGAACCAAGTAAAGTACCATCCAATGTTAACATACGTATCCAACAAGGAAATGACTGGGTATTAGTATTAGATGATATGTCTAAAAATTTTGGGAAACCAGGACAATAATATTGGTTTATCAATCCCTTTTTAAAGTAAATATATTTAAAAAGGGTAAACTATGCAAAAGACAATAAACAGGAGTTTATATCTACTGCTATCTATGCAATAAATCTACAGAAAATTTCAATAATAACCACACTATATTTCATCATTGTCTAACATGTGAATTTATATTTAAACCTTCAAATATCTATCAAGATTTAAAAATACAAAAAGAACGTTATGATTTACATGATAATACCCATGATAATCAAGGATATACTAAATACTTTAGACGCTTTATAGATTTTATATTGCCATTTATGAGTAAAACGAAGAATGGTTTAGATTTTGGTTGTGGAGCTACGTCATTACTCTCTTCTATGCTAGAAGATGAAGGTATTCCTTGTGATTATTATGATCCAATATATTATCCTGATACATTAGAGCATAACAAAAAATACGATTTAATCGTCTCAACAGAAGTATTTGAACATTTACATAGTCCCAAAGAAGTATTTAAATCACTCATAGAGCGTTTAGAAGAGGGTGGTTACTTAGCAATACAAACACAATTTCATACGAATGACATAGACACATTTAAAACATGGTATTATCATAAAGACCCTACGCATATCGTATTTTTTACACAAAAAAGTTTTCAAGTATTAGCCACTATGTATGGCTGTAAGATAGTCACAGACAATGGAAAAAATATGCTACTCATTCAAAAAAAAATTAAAAAAGTGTATAGTCTTCCTTGATAGTATTGAGCACATTTTTATCTGCATTATAAATAAAAGCATAGTTAAATAGAGTATTTTTCAAGATCTCTCTAATATCATCTTCATTCTCAAACCAATGAGGTCTATCAATACCAGATATTTTTGTTTTTGGGGGAGTTAGTACAATACCTTTTACCCAGTTATTTGAACGTTTTATATATTCTCTAGCTTCTACAATATCAGGAATACTATCTGTAAAAATAGCTACTTTATCACTGTTATTTGAACGTGTTTTGTGAAGTTGGGTATCTATGAAAATAGGGGTGAAATGCTTAGTATAATGTAGACGTTCTATGTCATAGGGTAGTGCATTTTCATTAGCAAAGTGTAAAACACGTAGGAGGTAATCTAAATGAAAAGGAATTAACTCTTTTTCCTGATAGACATATCCACCGACTTTAAACGTAGTTTTAAAGAGTGTATCAAAAACAGCATAGCCATCCACATCACGTTCAAGTTTCTGTATATCTGGCTTGATAAGCTGCATGAGTTCTTTATCTGTACCAACATAAAGTGTACCATCAGAGTTTAATATTTGTTCAAAAGCCTTACGCCAATCATTTGCAATAAATTGTATATTTGTTTTGTGTGTAAGTATCATTTTTAAGAAGCTATTTTCATGTTCAGAGAGTAAAAAGAACTGAGCCTCTTTTTTTATAATCACATAGCGTATGAGTTTAAAAGCGGCTAGTTGTATATTAGAGACTTTTATCCAAGCAACTTCTTCATCATTTCTTTTAATTTTATCATTATCATAGACAATAGCATAAGCACCATTGTCTAATGCCTGTTCTATCTCTTCTTGATTTGAAGAAAAAAACAGGTCACCATGTTCAACTTTTGACTGAAACACTGTGGCAGACTCAATCGCTTGTATTTTAGGTGAATTACTTAGGGTTCCCTCTGTAAGGTTTAGTATATCTTCTATTTTCATATTAACCTATAGGTGTTCCAGCTAGTTTTGTTTTCTCAGGACGTATCATACATAATCCATTTTCATCTTTTGCTGCAAGCAACATACCTTGGCTCAGCATCCCCATCAGTTTTGCAGGTTTAAGATTGGCTACAACACATACTTGTGTATTTAGCATATCATCTACTGAATACCACTCTTTAATCCCTGCCACCACTTGTCTAGGCTCAGACTCACCAACATCAACTTGAAGAAGTAGGAGTTTTTTACTTTTTTCTACTTCTTCTGCTTTGACTACTGTACCCACTTTAAGTGATGTTTGGAAAAACTGATCTATGCCTATAAGTGCAATACCTTCAGTTGTCTCTACTTTTGTCTCTTTTGCTTTTTGAGTTACGGATTTTTTGTCCTCTGGCTCAATTTGTGTAAGCAGAGGCTCCTCTATACGAGGGAAAAGTGGATCTATTTTAGTAAGCGTAAATGGTTCTAGTAAGCTAGTACCTTTACCTAGTTTTTCAAAACTCACATTATCTATAGTAAAATGCAGTGCATCAGCAATCTTAGTACATACCTTTGGCATTACAGGATAAAGCATTACAGATACTTTAGCAAGAATAGCTGATATAAGCCCATTAAGTGCCATAGCTTCTTCTTCTTTACCGTTTTTAATTAAATTCCATGGTTCATATTTATCTATGGCACGGTTGGCAACAGTAAGTGGTCTCCAGAGTTCTTCAAGGTAACGATGTATTTGCATTTCATAAAGGAGTGGTTCTAGTTTATCAAGCGAAACATGTACTTCATCAAGTTCTGTTTGGTAATACTTAGCAACATTACTAGAATCTACTTTACCCTCAAAGTATTTACCACTCATACCAATGACACGGTTCAGTAGATTTCCAAGATCATTTCCAAGGTCAGAATTGATACGGTCAATGAGTGCTTTTTGAGAAAAATCACCATCTCCACCAAAAGGTACTTCTCTAAGCATAAAATAACGGAAGTTATCTAGACCATAAGCATCTGCAACTTCTTTAGGGTTAACAACATTTCCTTTTGATTTAGACATTTTTTCACCATCACGTGTCCACCAACCATGTGCAGCTATGTGCTTAGGTAAAGGTAACCCAAGGCTCATTAAAAAAGCAGGCCAATAGATAGCATGAAATCGTAAGATGTCTTTCCCTATGAGTTGCACCCGTGCTGGCCAAAAATCCATATTTTTATCATCTGTGCCATATCCTAATGCTGTAACATAGTTCATAAGCGCATCAAGCCAAACATACATAACATGTTTGGGATCATTCATATCTTCAGGTAGTTTAACACCCCAATCAAATGATGTTCTTGTGATGGATAAGTCTTGTAACCCACTCTCAACAAAACGTATCACTTCATTTTTTTTGCTGCGTGGTAAAATACAATCAGGAGTATCTGCATACCATGCAAGTAGTTTATCCTCATAAGAAGAAAGTCTAAAAAAGTATGATTCTTCCTCTACAATAGTTGTACTTTTGCCACATTCAGGGCAGAATTCATCATCTACAAGTTGAATCGATGGGAAAAACGTTTCACAGGAAATACAATAGTGACCTTTATATGTGTCTTTATAGATATCACCATTTTTATGCATAGTGGAAAAAGCTTTTTGTACACCTTGCATATGCTCTTCATCAGTAGTTCTTATAAATTTATCATAGGATATATCAAAATCATCCCAAAGATCTTTAAATGTTGCTGAGATTTTATTCGCATATGCTTGGGTTGTTTCACCCTTTCTTTTCGCGGCTTCTGCTATTTTTTGTCCATGTTCATCTGTACCTGTAAGGAAAAATGTTTCCATACCTGCAAGTCTTGAATAACGTGCAAGAGTGTCTGCAATGATTGTTGTATACGCATGACCGATATGAGCAATGTCATTGACATAGTAAATAGGGGTGGTGATATAGGCTTTTTCACAAGACATAATGTTCCTTAAACAAATGAGTTTTTGGTTTTACTTTTATAGGAGTAAATTCTTTCAATGTATTCTAGCTAAATGTTACTGTTTTATGGGTTATAAATTTAGAGTTCGCATCATGGTAATACTGTGGTAATTATAGATAGGTATTATAGATATAAATAATTGTAATTTGGAGATTTATATGGTAGCAACTTTAAGTAATAATCATAGTATTCGTAAAGGTACTCGAAAAAACATTTATAAAAGTGCTTTAAGCTCACTTTATGGTAAAAAGAAGGTATGGGATCAATTAAAGAATGAAAGACTTTTACGTCAAGAAACTAAAGCCTCAAAAATACTTAGCTTCACATTAGATAAAAAGATTTATACAATAGATAATAACAACTATTATAAGGTTATTGGATTAGAAAATGATTATTTTATTGAAAGAGAAAGTTTAAGTTATACAGCCACTTCTGAACTTGTTGTGCAACTGTGTTATTATACAGTTAATGGTATGAAATGTAAAAGATCATTGTTGAAAATTGACAGTGATAGAAATGAAATGCTCATCTCGGAGAGCACATTAAAAAGAATATTTAAGCCATGTGTGTTTGAAGATATAGTTTAAAATATATTTAAAAAAATGTATTTTGTCTATATACTTCAATGTAATGACAATACATTATATACGGGTATCACAACAGATATCATACGTAGAATAGAAGAACATAATAGTTCTGCCAAAGGTGCAAAATATACACGGATAAGAAGACCTGTAACATTGGTCTATTCCGAAAAATATACTGATAGAAGTCTAGCATCAAAAAGAGAGTATGAAATAAAAAAGAAAATGACAAGAAAGATGAAGTTAGAGCTTATAGATACCTAAGTTTAAAACTCAAATCCCCCACCTTTACCTTTGCTCATACTGTCGTAGACTGCCTTTATGTAGTCGTCACGTGTAGAACAATCTAAGAGCTTATCACACTTTAAACAGGAATTTACTTGATAGTTATTTTGACATTCTTCTAATTCTAATTTTTTTTGAACCAAAAGAATTTGCCATTCATCAAGTGACTGTTCGGACATTAGTTTTTCATTCCATAAAGTTCTTTAAGTTTAAGTATTTCAGAATTTGAACCAAAGAAACATGGACTAGTATCATGAGGATGAGAGGGAACAAGTTCCATAAGTCTCATACCTTTGTCATCTATGGCTTGACCACCCGCTTGTTCATACATGAAGGCAAAAGGGATGACTTCAAAGAGTTGTCTTAATTTCCCATTAGGTTTATCTGTAGTCCCTGGGTAGGAAAACATTCCACCACCCTTGAGTAGTATTTGATGTAAGTCAGGTACCATTCCTCCTGAGTATCTTAATCTATACCCATCAGAGAAGAGTGCATCTATGTATTTTTTATGTACATCACTCCAGTGTGCTTGTGTACCTCCTGGAGCATTAAGTTTCCCTTTTTTCCCTAAAGTGACAGTACCTATCTCTTTAAACGTATTACCCACAGCTCTATAAAGTACAGGTTTTTGATTATGTTCTGCAATGACTAGTTCAATGCGTGGTCCATACACAACATATGCAGAAGCAACTAGATTAGAGCCTTTTAATTCACCTTCATAAATACCAAATATAGACCCCACCGAAAGGTTTACATCTACAAGACTAGAACCATCTAAAGGATCATAACAGATTGTATATGTACCTAAATCATTTAACTCTAACACCCCTTCTTTTTCTTCACTTACCAAATTTTTGACTACAGAGACAGAAGCAAATGCTTTTTCAATAATGATATCTGACTGCACATCTAGCTTCAGTTGGTCTTCTCCTGAAGAATTTTCAGAATTACTATATCCTAGGTCTGATGTTTTTATAGCATTATCTATCTCAAATGCAATTGTTTTTATGGTTTCAAATATGGTCTTCACGGGTATCCTTTTTAAATGTTTTTAGCATGGGTTTCAATCCAAGTAATAATTTCTGCAGTGTTATTTAAATCCAGTACAGCTATATTGTCTGGTATTATATAGTCATTTAGGTTAATAGTGCCATCAATAGCAATGGCTTCAGAACAAGAGAGATAAGATATATCAATACTGTTTCTAAAAATTGCAATTCTTGGAAGGGGCAATGTCTTAAGACCCTCAACAAGTAATATATCAAAATCATCAATCATTTGAACGAGAGCATCTAGTGATTTTTCTCTTTGTGAGAAGTAAGTTGTTCGGGTAGGAGAGACTACTACTACTTCCGCTCCTGTTTGTGTAAAGGTATAGCTATCTTTACCTCTGACATCAAATTGTGCCTTATCTTTAGGGTCATTTTTAATAATAGCTATTTTTTTACTTTGTATTAAAACTTTTGCGATTTTTTCTACTAAAGAAGTCTTTCCACTTCCCGATGGACCTGTAAATGCAACTGCTACTCTTTTTTTCACATAGAGCCTTTATTTTTCTTACAATTATTATACATCAAAGTTTATTGAAACTATGTTAAAATCTCTGAACCTTAAAGGAGAATTATATGATGAGAATATGTTTATTTTTTTGTATATCACTTCTATTATTAGGATGTTCATCTAAAAATGAAAAAGAATTTAGGTCACTATATAACAAGCAAAAAATACATAGTAAAACCCTACAAAAAACAGAAAAAATACAACTTTATGATGCAAGTAGTATCACAAAAGTACTCTTAACTGCAACCTATATTTCAAAGATAGATATCAATAAAAAAAACAAAGAAGATGAAATGTTTATTATGGGTTTATATACTGAAAACAATGAAACAGAAGAGAGTACATTAGAACATTTTTCTCTCATGCTTAACGGTAAAAAATATAAAAGTATAAAAGCTTTAAAAGAAAATAGTAAGTTACTAAAAAGTATACCATTTGTATTTTCCTGGACACAGTTTTATGTTGTAAATTTTTCACATGAAACTAGTAAACATATGAAGCTTGATATCCAACATATACTTCATGGAAAGGGTACAGCATACTTCTCAAAAGTTGCCAAATATATCTCTAAGAAAAAAGTTTTTTAATATTATCTATTTTATTATCTAAACTTATCGGTTTTGTGTGGCGTAGCAAGTGTTTTTAAAAGTGGGAATATTCGGGTAGGTACCCCAAGCTTATTTAGGTAAATAACATAGTTTGATAAAACTTTTTTACCATATTCCCTGCTTTCTACATTTTTCATCGTTTCCATACTCATATAAGGTTCATAAGGCCCTTTTCTGAAGTTTTTCTTATTTGTTATATGTTTTTTTGTAAATCCTATACCTGCATTATAAGCATAGGCAACAAAAAGAGGGTGTTTTAGATATTTATTTAGATAATTCAAATGATAATCTGCATACTCTATAGCCTTATAGGGGTCAAACATGTCATCTAAATCCATTTTTTGTCTTTTTCTTTTAGCTATATCTTTAATAAGAAATGGCATAAACTGCATCATTCCTAAAGCAAAAGAACGTGAAACGGAAGCTGGAACAAAACGACTCTCTTGACGTGCTATAGCATAGATAAGTGCTTGTCTTTGAGGGCTCATCTTTTTCATTACATCCCTATATGGCATAGGGAAATAGGATTTTCTATATTCACTTGCTTTTGCTTTAAGAAAGGTATATACACCTATGGATTCTTGTGCAGCATATTTTTTAGCTAAACGCTCAATACTAGCATTTGAAGAACGTTTCATCTTCTCTTTTGCTTTTGCCCAATCAATAGGATTTTTTATATCAAACCCAGAAATTTTTTTTCTACGAATCCTTTGTGTGATTGTTTTTGGGTATGCTCCCTTAACTGTATCTGCTGCCATAAGTGTATAGATATTTGGATGATAACTTTTACGCAATTCTGTAAGATACGCAGTATTTTTCGTACTTAAATAGAGCCAAAAAAGTGCTTTGTCTTTTTGATGTTTTTGTATATAATTCTTTTTTGCCACATAAAAATTGGTAGCAGCCAATTTAGGTTTTTTACGCTGGAGAAGTTTAAGCCCTTGTTCAAAATGTTTATTGGCAATACTCCTTCTTTTCCATATACTGTCAGGCGTTACATCTCTTTTACTGTTCACTGCTGGTGGGTTTTCTCCAGTTCTTTGTTTATAGGCAACACGTAGCTTTTTATTGAGACTCATTGCCTCTTTTATAATATTTTTAGCTTCTGTACTTGTTGTAGTACTTTGTGATAATAACCGCCAAATATAATAGTCTTTTTCAACACTCTTTGGCATATTGTGTACTTTCCAGTAAGTAAACTTTTTTGCTTCTAAAGGATTAGCAACTAAAAATACAAGGGCTATAATAATAAAACGAAAAAACATACTATGCACTTATGTAAATAACGAATTACGAATGATGATATCGACAAATTGTAAACCAAATATAATAACCAATGGAGACAAGTCAATCCCGCCCATCATCACAAAAGGCATTTTTTGACGAACAAAAGACAATGCAGGTTCAGTAAGTCTACGCAGTGCTTGCACTATAGGGTTATTGGGGTCAGGTTGAACAAAACTTAAGAGTGATGAGATAATAATCACCCAAATATAAATAGTCATTAGTGTGTGTATAAGTCCATAAAGTTCAGCTATCATGAGGCTATCTCCAGTAAATAAGATTTGATAAGTGGATATATATCGCTTAGCTCTGGGCCATGCTCTGCACCTGTAAGTAGTAGTCTTAAAGGTATAAATAAGTTTCCATCTTTAAGCTCAGATTTTAACATGATATAAGAGATAAAATCATTAAATTTTGAGAACATTGGTGCATTTTGTATAACATTTTCTAAAGTTCTCATCTGCTCACCCCAGTGACCTGAAAAATCTTTGGGGCTAAAGATGGCTTTTATCTTTAGGTCTAACTCTTTGCCAGTAGAAACCTCTTCTAGGTAGAGTTTAGCAAGTTTTCCTATGTCTGCATCTGCAAAACCAAAGAGCGTAGAGAGTGCCTTGTCCTCCATCTGTAATAGATGTTGACGGTTGATAAAACGCAACTTTTCACTATCAAAATCGAGGCTAGTCTTTGAAATATCTTTTATGTCAAACCACTCTATGGCTTCAGGTAGAGTAAATACCTCAGAAGGTACATCAGTGTTACCAAGTAAGAGTAAGTAGTTGATAATCGCATCAGGGATAAACCCTTGACTAAAGAGACCTTTTAAAGAAGTGTCATCGTTTACCTTAGGCATAACAGGTATATGTGCATACTCTATCTGTGCATCAAAGCCCAGTAGACTTTTCGTATGTATCTCTCGTGCTGTATCTAAAAGATGGTCTGATTCACAGATAAGCGTAGTGATACCTGAAAGCATATCATCACAAGCAGAAGCAAAAGTCTGTGTAGGTGTACCGTCTTCTTTTAAAATGACAAAAGAGTCCACCTCGCTAGGTGTAGTTCTGATAGTTCCTTGTATAAGGTCATCGAACACCACATTCTCAGTTGGCTGTTTTATACGTATCACAAATGGTGTACCAGAGGACTTTAGTTTTGCGTGTTCTGACTTGTCTACATCGTAACATTTACCAGAGTAGGGGGCATCGTGTGATGTGTTATCCATACAGGTACAGACAAAGGCTTTGTCTTGTTCTAGTAGTTTTATGGCAAGTGTCTGATGCATATGAAAATGTTCACTCTGATGAAAGACAGACTCATGGTTAAGTGCAAATTTTTCTAAGATTTGCATGATTTCTGTATCTTTTCCTTCGATGTTCTTTGCTTTTTCTGTATCATCCATGCGAATGATAAAACCAACATTACGCTGTTGTGCGACAAGGAAGTTGAGTATGGCTACACGTAGGTTACCTATGTGCATATCTCTAGTAGGAGAGATGGCAAATCTTAGCATGTATGGGGCTCCAAAAGGTGTGAGGATTTAGTGATGATATTATAGGGTTTTTTACTGAAAACTAAGTTCTAAAGAGGACAAAGTATATAAGTTAAAATAACCATGAAATTAGCTATGCTTAAATAGTTTAAGTCATTAGCAAAGGACAGCACATCTATTATCATCGTCTCATCGTCTCATACAAAGGCACACACTACTACGGCTGGCAAGACATAGGCGAGGGCGAAGACAAGCCCACCATACAAGCAAGCATCCAAAAAGTACTACAACAAATCTATAAATCACAGGACTGTATCATAGCCACAGCCAGTAGAACAGACGCAGGCGTACATGCACAAGGGCAAGTGATAAAGATAAGTATACCCCTAGACATAAACTCAGACAAACTCCACCTTGGCATGAACTCACTCTTACCCGATGATATACGCATCTTGGACTGCAAAGCTTCCACCCAAGCATTTAACCCTAACAAAGACAGCAAAAGCAAAGAGTATCACTACTACTTTTGTACCGACATCATCCACAACCCACTACTAAACGATACCGTCGCACACATACCCTCTAGCACACTAGACATCGCACGCATGAAAGAAGCATGCACACTTTTTGTAGGAGAGCATGACTTTTATAGCTTTGCAAAACGAGATAGCTCTATGGTTTCAACTTTACGAACTGTTGTCAGTTGTGAGATAGTACAAACCCAAACTTTAGCTTTTAGTAATGAAGTGTATGCTCTCAAGATAGTAGGTGAGGGTTTTTTACGTTACATGGTTCGGTATATGGCTGGTGCTTTGTTTGCTTTAGGGAGAGGGGAACTTAGCTTGGAGGATATTAGTGAGGCATTAGCACAGCATAAAGAAGAGAAGCTTAGTGCTAGGGCTAAGTCACGTGGGTTACATTTGATAGGGGTGCATTACAACCTCTAGCCTTTCCTATGTCTCTTCCCATTAAACTTCAGCACAAAAGACAACCTTATCTTTTCTTGTGTTTCTAACACCAAATATTCAAAACCATCTATGAGTTCCATAGTCTTGACTAAAGCTTTTACGTGTTGTATCTCTTTGGCTTCTTCTTGTTCAGAGTTTTGATAATACTCTATGGTAGAAGGAATTTTCCTTTCCATAGCAACGCTTAGCTGGTCAAAAAACTCTGAAGATATAGGGTTGTACATGCTTGCCTTTTTTGACTAATTTCTTTTAGCTAAGTACTAAGATTTCTTTGCTTTTTTCTCTGCACGTTTTTCTTTTAAAGTTTTTTCTGATTTTTTCTTCACTGCTTTTTGTTTGTCTTGACCTTTTGCCATGGTATGTCCTTTGTTTTGATTTGTATATCATATAGTCTACCACAATCTTGAAACTACTATGGTTAAATACAATCTAGGTATGATACCGCTATGATAATCTTAGACTTTGAAACAAACTCAACAAACATACATGATGTCATAGAAGTAGCAGCCTTTCGCGTGGCTCTGGTCGATGATGAGTATAAAGTGTTAGACACTTTTCATCGCTATTACTACTCACTCTACGAAGTAAACCCTCATGCTCTAGCAGTACATAAACTCTCCCCTGAGAGACTTGAAAGACTAAGAAAGGGCGTAAGCTATGAAGAGTACTTTGAAGACGATGCAGACTTTGTAGCATTTTGTAAAAATGCCACAACACTCGTGGCTCATAACATATCGTTTGAGTTAAGGCACATAGGTGAGTTACTCACCTTTGAAAAGCATTTCTGCACGATGAAAGAAAACAAGAAGATAGTTAAAGCTCTCAACATCAGGGGCAATGTAAAGAACCCAAAGCTCATAGAGACATGTAAGCACTACCATATAGACTTTGATGACGAGCAGTATCATAGTGCTATTTATGATGTGACTAAGACTTTGGAGATTTTGAATAGGATGGAGTGTGGGGTTGGTTAGTATAATTGTTTATTTAAGAGTAAAGTTTTAATATGATTATTGGTTTATTTGTTCTAAAGATTGTATAATCTGTTACCACCGAACTCGGATGGAATAAATGAAAAATTTAGAAGACTTGAAATACCCTCAGCACAAGGAATACAAATGCAAGATATTATTATAAATTTAATCCCAATTATTGGTGTAATAGTTGGTGGGTTAATTACTATTGTTGTAACTAAAATGAATAAAAAAGATGAACAAAACAATCAAATACTAAAAGAAAGATTTAAAGTTTATTCTAAAATTTCAACTATAATTGTAACACAAAAAATAGAAACAGAAAGAACAATTGCTAATATAGCAAAATTGAAATTAGAACAACGAGAAAGCAAAATTAATGAAAAACATGCAAAAAACAATTTTAACAAAGAATATGATAGTTTTATAGCTATTAGGGATAAAATCTGGTCTTTATATATTTACTCATATATTTTACACCCAAAAGAAAATGATGCTATAAATAAACTTAATCAATACATTAGTTTTATGGCTAACCCTCAAAATATGTTAAATGAAGATAACTTTAATAAACTATCAGCACTATTTGAAGATGTACTAAAGTCTATAAATAATACACTTAATGCTAATAGTAAGAGTGATATTAAAATTCCAAATCCTAATAAGACAACACTTGATGCACTGCGTAAATAAGGTCTATGAGATTAGGAATAATCTTTTCCTACTCGTTCCCACGTTGTACGTGGGAATGCATACTTAAATTTAAACAAAAAAAATACACATTCACATCTAACTCTCCTAAGAATTTACATTCATAGCATAAAAACGAGTCAAACTCACCATCTAACACACAATAAGCACTAATTAGATAAAATACACCCTAATAAGAAAAAGGGTAACTACACATGAGCGAACACAAAGATTTTTTACGTACCATCGTTGAAGAGGACTTAAAAGCAGGGAAATACAAAGAGGTAGTCACACGCTTTCCTCCAGAGCCAAATGGTTTTCCACACATTGGACATGCCAAGTCTATCTGCATAAACTTCGGCATCGCAAAAGACTATGATGGCCACTGTAACCTCAGAATGGACGACACCAACCCCACTACAGAAGACACACGCTACGTAGAAGCCCTTAAAGATGCTGTACAGTGGTTAGGGTTTGAGTGGGATGACTCTGTGCGTTTTACTTCTGACTATTTCGCTCAGATACACGCTTATGCCATAGAGCTCATAAAGATGGGTAAAGCCTATGTAGACAGCGTAGACGAAGAGCAGATGAGAGAGCTTCGTGGTACAGTGACTGAAGCAGGAAAACGTAGCAAGTATGCCCAGCGTTCTGTAGAGGAAAACCTAGACCTTTTTGAACGCATGAAAAACGGTGAATTTAAAGACGGCGAACATGTACTTCGTGCAAAGATAGACATGGGTGCTGCAAACATGAAACTACGCGACCCGCTACTGTACCGCATACGCCATGCCCATCACTTTAGAGCAGGTGACACGTGGTGTATCTACCCTATGTATGACTTCGCGCATTGTCTCTCAGACTACATAGAGGGGGTTTCTCACTCCATCTGTACGCTAGAGTTTGAAAACAACCGTGACATCTACAACTGGGTACTAGACACACTAGGACTTGAAGCACCTAGACCTTACCAACATGAGTTTGCACGACTAGGTATAAACTACACAGTCATGAGTAAAAGAAAGCTTTTAGAACTCGTAGAAGCAGGCGTAGTGAGTGGCTGGGATGACCCACGTTTACCTACTATAGCAGGCTACAAAAGACGAGGCTACACGCCAGAGTCCATCATAAACTTTTGTGATGGCATAGGGATAGCAAAAGCCAACTCCATGGTAGATGTAGCTCAACTTGAGTTTACCATACGAGATGACCTTAACACTAAAGTAGCACGTGTGATGTGTGTACTTGACCCACTTAAAGTAACCATTACCAACTATGATGAAAGTGAAGATATAGAAGCTTCCTTCTACCCACATGATGTACCTAAAGAGGGTACACGTAAACTACCGTTTTCCAAAGAGATCTACATAGACAGAGCTGACTTTAGTGAGACTCCTGAAAAAGGTTACTTCCGTCTGACTCCTACACAAGCGGTAAGGCTTAAGTATGCGTACATCATCACCTTTGAAGAAGCCATAAAAGACGCTGACGGAAACATCGTAGAGATAAAAGCAGCGTATCATCCAGACTCTAAGAGTGGAGAAGACACCTCTGGTATAAAGGTCAAGAGTGCCATCCAATGGGTAGAAGCCAAAATGGCTAAAAATGTGGAAGTAAGAGTCTATGACAGACTCTTTAAAAGTGAAGCTCCTGAAGGTGTAGAAGACATCAACCCAGACTCTCTAAAAGTCATCAAAACTGCCCTTATAGAACCAGCAGTCATCACAGACAAACCTGATGTACGGTTTCAGTTTGAAAGAGAGGGGTACTTTTATGCTGATCCTGTGGATTACACAGATGAAAATCCTGTGTTTAACAAGATAGTAGGTCTCAAAGAATCTTCTTCTAAAAAGAAAAAAGCACCACAAGTCGCACCTAAAGCAGAGCCTAAAAAAGAGCAGATAGATGGCGAAGTAGTGGCTATGAGTGAAAGCGAACAAGCATTGTTTGACAAGTATACTGTTGAGCTAAAACTGGGTAGCATGGTTGCTGATATTCTAGCTAGAGATGAGAAGCTCTCATCATTTTATGCAGAGGCACTTTCATCGTTGAACAGTCCTGTAAGTATAGCAAACATCGTGTCAAATGATGTGGCTAGAGAGCTAAAAGAGAAAGAAGTAAATGAGCTATCATTTGATGCGAAGCAAATAGCAGAGCTTGTGAAGATGGTAGATGAAGAACTCATCTCAAGCAAAATAGTCAAACAAGTCTTTGAAGAGATGGTGAAAAGTGGAGATAATCCGACAGATATAGTTGAAGCGAAGGGACTCGTACAGATAAGTGACCCTGCTGTCATTGCACCTATCATCGATGAAATAATTGAAAAAAACCCAGATAATGTTGAGAAGTTTAGAGGTGGAAATACTAAGTTACTAGGTTTCTTTGTAGGGCAAGTACTCAAAGCCACTGGTGGAAAAGCAAACCCTAAAATGGTAAATGAACTTGTAGCCAAAGCCTTGAATGCATAGGCTTAACCTAAATAATAATCCAAAGTAAACGCCATATCTTCATCTAAATCCATATTGTTTTTCATCCAGTTCATGTAGCCTGCATCTTCTTTGGCTACGTCTGCAACTTCTTTGCCTTTGTGCTTACCAAACTTAAATGTTTTCATAAGTACAGGAGTTTGGGTAAGTTTATCTAAAGTTTTCATAGGATTTGGTTCTTCTGGAAACTGCTCTTTAGCAAGTACAACCAATTTAGACAAAAGCAGTTTCATAACCAATACATCACCTATAGCATCGTGGGCTTTTATAGTAATACCTAATTTATCTGCTTCTGCCCCTTCTGTTTTATAGAGTCCAAGGGCGTAGCGTAGGTACTGAAGTCTATGATAGGGACTGTCTGGAAGTAGGTGCTTGGCACAACGTAAAGTGTCTATGAGGGTATAGTTGTTGTCAAAGCCTTCTTTTTCTACCATAGAGAGGTCAAACTTTATGTTGTGGGCAATGAGATAATTTTCTGCATCATTATAGGCTTCAAGTTTTTGTACAAATTCAAGTTCATTGTAAAGAGGTTGGTTTTCTATGACATCAGGTGTGATGTTGTGTATCTCCATAGCTTCAAGTGTTATAGGCACTTCAGTTGAACACAGTTCATCAAAGACATCTATTTGGTCTTTATTGTGTACAATCATTGCACCTATTTGGATAATGCGGTCTTGTTCTTGGTTTCCTGTGGTTTCGGTATCAAAAAGTATGTATTTGGGCATCTTCTATCCTCATGGTATAATCTTATAAATATCAAAATATAATATCGTATTTCTGATATAATACCAGTTATTTCAACATTTAGGACTATTTACTATGTCAAAACATTTTACTTCTATAATCTCTATGTACTTTGGAAAATTTGCATCAAAAGCATTTACGCCTATGATACAAAATTTTATAAACAAAAGTTATGTAAAACTAATGGGACTAGATATGGCATCCTTCAAAGAGCCATCAGAGTATAAAACACTAAACAAACTTTTTACTAGGGCGTTTGTCATCCCTCCTAAGCTTCCTTCGGACAAAGATTTACTTATATCAGGAGTTGATGCACTTATTACCGATGCAGGGACTATCGTAGAAGGGAAAGCCTATCAGATAAAAGGCATGTCTTATGATATCGATAGATTGTTTGGAGAGTTTCATACAGGGCTTTCAGATAAAGTAGAGGGTGGAGAGTTTATAAATTTTTATCTCTCACCTAAAGATTACCATCGTTACCATATGCCAATGACCCTTAAGATACTAAGTTTAACACATATCCCAGGTAAACTATATCCTGTAAATTTTCCTCTTTTACGAAATAAAAAAGATTTATTTATAGAAAATGAACGGGTTGTGATAGAGTGTGAAGATGAAAAGGGACGCACCCAGGTGTTGGTACTCGTAGGTGCATTAAATGTAGGTAAAATGGTAGTGACTTTTGAAGAAAATATACGAACAAACTCAGAGATACGCGCACCGAAACACTACACATATGAAAACCTCACACTCGAACGTGGTGAACTTTTTGGATGGTTTGAAATGGGATCAACGATTTTAACTTTTTCTCAAAAAGGAAGTATATTTCCTGAAGTGGCTATTAATCAAAAAGTTCTATTTACAGATGTTTTAGGTAAAGTATTATAAGTAGAATAATGAGGAGAATCTAAATATGCAAATTAAAGAAATAAGAGAATATGCAGAAGTCCGAGCAAAAGCAAGAGCATACCTATGTTACATTATCGGGCGCAATATTACCGATACGATACAAAATGGTGATATAGCAACGGTACTTGCCAAGCTTGAAGGTTTAAATGACAGCATAAGTAAGGCAGAAGCTATATATGCACTAGATGGACAGGGTATGCAAATTACGCCAAACATATCTAAAAATAAAAAACTTAATGGCATAGGAAAAGGTTCAAATAGATCTGATAGAGCCTATTTTTATAAAACGATTAAAGAACATAGGTGTGTATTAACCGAGCCTTATCCTTCGTTAGTCAGTAATACTATGGTGGTGACTGCATCCTTTCCTATCTATGATGAACAAGATAACTTGTTATGTATTATATGTGTTGATATCTCGTTATCAAATATTTTACGTATGGTACATCCAAGTTCTATAGACTCCTATGCAGGGAAATTAAGTAAATTTATCTATACTGCATTCTCTATTGCTTTGGCAATGGTTTCTTTACTTTTGTTTGTGAAAGGTGCCTCAGCATTCTTGCATTTTGGTACGGATCTTATGGCGATTGATATCAATGAAATGTTTAAAGCCACCATTCTACTCACTCTTTCACTTGCGATTTTTGATTTAGTCAAAGCAATCTTCGAAGAAGAGGTTTTAGGTAAAGAGAAAAAAGAGGGAGCAGGGGATGGACACCAAACGATGATACGCTTTTTAGGTTCTATTATTATTGCTCTTTCTATAGAGGCGTTAATGTTAGTCTTTAAATTTGCACTTACTGACCCTGCGAAACTTGAATATGCAGTCTATCTCATAGGTGGTGTTGCACTGTTATTGATAAGTTTATCTGTATATATTAAGTTTAATAAACATACTGATGAAACGGGAAGAATAAATAAATCATGAGTCAGAAGCTAATTATTTTTGATATGGATGGCACACTGGTAAACTCTTCTGTGACTATAGCCAATGCCATAAATCATGTACGCAATAACCTAAATTTACCTACAATGGAACAAGAACATATCTTAAGACTTATCAATGACCATACCATAAACCCCGCACAAGTTTTTTACGGAAGTGAAGTCTTTGAACCCAAGCATGAAAAATGGTTTACCCAATACTATACCAAGAACCATGAAAATGAGTTAGAACTCTATGATGGAATCAAAGAGTTACTGCAAGAACTTAAAGATAAAAACCACAAATTAGCTTTAGCAACCAATGCATATAGAGGTTCAACGATTGAATCTCTTAGCCATCTAAATATTCATGACTACTTTGATGCTATAGCATGTTATGATGATGTTGAAAATGGAAAACCACATCCTGATATGCTATTGAAACTTCTTGAAGAATTAAAACACAGTAATCAAAATTCACTTTTTATTGGGGATGGGCCAAGAGATGAAGAAGCAAGTAAAAGAGCAGAAATACCTTATATTATGGTAGATTGGGGTTTTACAGAGCATACGGATGCAGTCAAATCAGTAGAAAGGCTAAAAGAACTCATACGCTAAGTGTAATGATAATTACTTTGAACTAAAAAGTGTACCCTTCTCATGAATACCTTCTAACAAGTAATCCCCTATGGTTTCCAAATCATAACCACTACATAAGAACATTTTCCTATTTTTACTCATGAGGTATTGTGCAGCTTTAAGTTTGGTCACGATGCCCCCTGTGGCAAATTGATTATTGGGTGTGTGCTTTTCTTCTAGCTTTTTATCATCTATAGAGGTAACATGTTTAAGGATTTTTGCATCTGGGTTTTCATGTGGATTGGCATCATAATATCCGTCAATATCACTAAGGAGCACAAGTAGATCAGAATTAGTATAATGGGCAATATGAGATGATAGTTGATCATTATCCCCAAAAAGCTGGTCTTCTGTGGTTGAGATATCATTTTCATTTACAATAGGTAAAATATCACTCTCTAAAGTGGTATCAATAATTTGTTGAAATATCTTGGTATGTACCCTTGAATCAAAGTCCTCTTCAGTTAATAATATCTGAGAAATATTGATATTGAATATATCAAATTTACTTTTATAACTACTCATAAGTATTGGTTGACCTACAGAGGCCAAGACTTTTTTACTAATACCTTTTTTTCTATCGAGTTTTAAGGCAGTATACCCTGCAGATACAGCACCAGATGTTACTAAAATAATATCATTGTTTTTTCTTATTTTCGAAATCAGTGAGACCAAATTGAGCATTCTCTCTTTTGCAATATTATTTGAATCTGTGATGACACCACTGCCTACTTTTATGACAATTCTTCTTCTCTTCTTCTTTTGCATAAAGTAAAAATATCCCTTATATATCTATTTTGTTTGTATCATACAAGAAAAAAATAAAAGTAAGAAGTAATAAATAAATTAGAAATATGATACACTTTCAAAATTTTAACAAAGTAGTATTCATGTCAAAATCATTTATAACAGACTTCATTTCTTTGCTGTTAATAGGGTTGTCCTTTATTATCCCTGATAGCTATAAAAACCTTTTACTTTATACAGGACTATTTGCACTCTCAGGTGCCATCACGAATCAACTTGCCATTCATATGTTATTTGAACGTGTTCCATTTCTTTATGGGTCAGGAGTAATAGAAAAAAACTTTGAAACGTTTAAGGCTTCTATCCACCAGATGATTATGAAACAGTTTTTCTCTAAAGAGCAGCTTTCAAGTTTTTTTGAAAAAGAAGAACAAAAAATAGATTTAAAACCTTTAGTAGAAACAGCAGATTTTTCGCCAGCATTTGATGCGCTTTCTGTGACAGTCATGGAATCAAAGTTTGGAGGAGCCATACAAATGTTTGGAGGAGAGGAAGCACTAGAAGGCTTACGTGAACCTTTCACTCGTAAATTAAAGTCTGCAGTATCATCTATAGTATCCTCTGATGCATTTAAAGCACAACTAAATCACCACATACAAAACTCAGCACTTTCAGAAGACATGTTAAATTCAGTAGATACGCTTATAGTAGAACGCTTAGATGAGTTAACACCAAAAATGGTAAAAGAATTGGTACAAGAACTGATTAAAGAACATTTGGGATGGTTAGTAGTGTGGGGTGGTGTATTTGGTGGGTTAATAGGGCTTTTCTCTTCCTTTATTTTATAAATTGACATTTATTGACAAAAAAACTTTATACTTCACTATATAAACGAGTTCATGATTAAGTAATTATTAAGTAATATTTTATATTTATTTAATTATAAAAACGATAAAATACGCAATTCGAATGTAATACTATAGGGAATAGAGAATGATAAAAATATTGCTAACTTCACTTATGCTTTTTTCTTTGGTTCATGCTAACCACACATTTAAAATATATAATGATATCTGTGAACAAACAGATACGCAAGAGTGTGCCAATGAACCAACTCAAGTAAAGAACTTACAAGTAGCACTTAATGATACTTTAAACCTTGATTTACAAGTAGATGGTAAATGGGGTGAAAATACTAAAGAAGCTGTCATGAAGTTTCAAGAAGAGTATAATCTTAGCCCTGTTGCAGGATATGTAGGAAGAAAAACAAAAGCAAAATTAGATGAAGTAACTAAGTCTCTCACATTTTCAAAAGTTAAGATTATAAAATATGATTCTAAATCTTATGTGGCATTTAAAAAGAAAGTAAACCTAAGAAAAAGTTTTAAAGTTTTTAAGAATAAGAGACTTTTAGCAAAAGCTAATGGTAGGAATACACATATAAAAGTAGATATATCTGATCAAAGGCTGCTTATGTTAGTAAATGGGAAAGTAGCACTCTCTTCACCCTGTACAACAGGTGCAAAAAGGAAACTTGAGCCAAATACAAGAGTAATCAGAGACAAAAGAACACCAAAAGGTATCTTTAAAATTACAGAAAAAATATCTAATAAACGTTCTACCATTTTTGGGAAATATTATCGTAATGGTAAAGTAGTATATACTGGTGACAGAAGAAAATATAGAGGACCCAAAGCAAAATATGTAGGGGCAGCACTTAAAAATTGGATGAGACTTACAAGTTCAGGTATAGGACTTCATGCAAGTCAATATGTTAAAAGAAACCCTGGTACAAATGGCTGTATTAGATTACCTTTTAATGTAGCAAATACTGTGTTTAAAAAAGTAAATAAAGGTACAAAAGTAAGTATCAATAATTAATATGTATTTATTTTTAGATATAACTACCTATACCATAAAATAAAAGAAGATTGCACTTTACCCATCATATTATAAAATATATAACCGAGGATAAATAATGAAAAATAGATATACTATAAGTATAGTACTGTCAGTACTTATAAGTTTACTTATGAGTGGCTGTGCTATTCTTGGAGAACCTTCACTTGAAGATATTAATTGTACTAAACTAGCAGGTAAGTTTACTACCCATCAAGAGTTTAAAAAATGTACAAAAATTAAAAGTTATAAAGTCTATAAAGATAATGAACTATTAAAAGAGGCTACACCTAAAAATACTAAAGTAGTTGTAGATGTAAGTGACCAAAGAGCAAGACTCTTTGTAGATGAAAAAGTAGCTGTAGACTCGCCATGTACTACAGGAGCAAAACGTAAATTTGAACCTAACACTAAAATATTTAGAGATAAAAGAACGCCTACCGGTAAGTTCTGTGTCACAGAAAAAATATCTAATAAACGTTCAACAATCTTTGGAAAATATTATAAAGGAAAAAGATGTGTCTATACAGGAGACAAGCGTAAGTATAGAGGCTCAAAAAAAGGCTTACGTTATGAGGGTGCAGCACTCTCAAATTGGATGCGTTTAACAGGCTCTGGCATCGGTCTACATGCAAGTAAATATATAAAACGTTATCCTGGTACAAATGGGTGTATACGTTTACCTTACCATGTCTCTAAAACGATCTTTAAGCATGTCAGAAAAGGAACACCTGTTACTGTACAAAACTAAAGTAACTATGGTATCTTTTTAGCTGCCATAGAAACCTTCAATGTCTCAAACCCTTGATAATCTGTATCCCACCACTCTTCTATATATATTAATTCACACCTCTTTTCAAAATATCTTTTAAGTTCTCCCTCTTTAAGTCTAAATGTAAGGTGTGTAGGTTTACGCCCATTACGAGGATGTTGTACAAATGTCTCCATAAGTATAACACCATGAGGTCTCAAAGCTTCAATCATTTGAGAGAAGAGTTTACGTTCTAAAAAGTAGGTACAGACGATAATGTCATACTTCTCTTTTTCTAAGGTATGCGTGTCAAAATCGACTTCTTGTGCTTCTATATTCTTTAGCCCTTGTAGTGAAGTGATAGCCACAGAGGAGATATCTAAAGCATCTACCTTAAAGC
>JAKIUE010000029.1 GCA_021647715.1 Sulfurovum sp. | reverse complement strand
CCTTTAGTTCTTTACCTAAAAGGAGAGAAGTATGAAAAAAATAATTTTATTTTTATTAAGTACACATCTTTTAGTTTATGCAGGTTTGACGGATTTTAAAACCATAGAATCTGCAAATAAAGCATATCAATCTAAAGAGTATGCAAAAAGTGCAGCACTTCTAAACAGACTTGAGAGTAAAAGTGCGCAAAAAGAGTATAACATAGGAAATGCACTTTATAAAAATGGACAATACGACGAAGCGATTGAAGTATATAAAAAAGCAGAAAATATTGATGAAGCTAAAAAATTACATAATATTGGGAACAGTTATTTTCAGAAAAAAGAGTTAGATAAAGCCATAGAAAGTTATGAGAAAGCATTAAAGATAAAAGAGGATGAAGATACAAAGTTTAATTTAGAGCTTGCAAAAAAACAGAAGAAAAAACAAGAGGAACAAAAGAAAAAAGATCAGAAAAAGAAAGATCAAGAAAAGAAAGACCAAAAGAAAAAAGACGATAAGAAAAAAGACGATAAGAAAAAACAAAATAAAGATAAAGATAAAAAAGAAGATAAAAAAGAAGACAAAAAGAAACAAGATAAAAATAAGAAAAACAAAGACGAAAAGAACAAAGATAAAAAAAACCAAGATAAGAAAAAAGAAAATAAACAGAAAAAAGATGAGAAAAAAAAGAAAGGTGAAAAGAAAAAGAATGATTCTAAGCAAAAAGAGAAAAAACCTAAAGATAAAAAAGGGGATGACGCATCAGGGTCTCCAAAAGAGCAAAAGAAAATGAGTAAAAAAGAAAAACGCCAAGCACAAGAGTTAAAACGTCTTATGAAAAAGATGCAAAAAGGTAAAACACCTACGATGATGTATCAGATGGGTGAGGGGAAAAAAGTAAAAAGGAGTGATGATGTTAACCCTTGGTAGATTAATAATTCTAACAATTATATGTAATATTGGGCTAGTATATGCCGCCAGTGTTAAAGCCATGGTAGATACGATAGAGGTAGTCAAAGGAAACCCTGTTACCTTACGAATAAAAGCTATAGGCGATGATGCGGTTTTCCCAGATATTCAAAAAGTAGCAGATGTACCTGTCCTCTCTACTTCAACATCTCAAAGTAGAAACTTGAGTATTGTCAATGGTAGTATGAACACAGAGCAAAGTGTAACAAAAATTATACAATTTAAACCAGATGAAAATATGACTATACCTGCATTTACCGTCAATATAGGGGGTAAAGATTATCAAACACAAGCGATTGATATAACAGTTGTCACTTCTAATACTAATGGTTTACAAGGTGACGAAATATTTACATTACAAATGAAGGCAAATAAATCCAAAATTATGATGGGTGAGTCTTTTATAGTCACTGTATATTTTGCGTTAAAAGAGGGTGTACAGCTCTCTCAAGATGTGCAATATTCTGCACCTAATTTATCTGATTTTATGACGGTAGATACCTCAGAGCATAATAGATACAAGAAAGGGAATTACCAAGTTCAGGAAATAAGATATGTATTGACTCCTCTAAAAGAGGGGAACTTTACTATTGCTCCAGCACAAGCAAAAATAGGTTTACCAGATAGAAGTAGAAGAGATATTTTTGGGCTTAGTTACGCAACTAAATGGATGCAAGCTATGTCTAATAGTCTTAAAATTGAAGTACTTCCAGTTGATGAAGAGTCAGATTTAATAGGTGACTTTACTGTTGATACAAGTATTGACAAAAATGTTGTCAAAAAAAATAAACCTGTGAATCTTGTTTTGAAAATAGAAGGGAAAGGAAACTTAGAAGGGTTTGATTTTCCTAAGTATGATATAGATGGTGTGACTGTCTATAGTGACGAAGCCAAAATTGAGACTAAAGTAGTTGATGGTGAAATATATAGTAATTATAGTAAAAGTTTTGCATTTATTTCAGATAACGATTTTACGATACCTTCTAGAGAATTAAGTGTTTACAACCCTCAAACAAAAGAGAAAAAGATTTTAGAAGTAAAAGGGTTTGATATAGAAGTGGAAGGTAGTCAACAGGTGGCTACACATACACAAAGCAGTACAACACCTACAACATTAAAAGAAGCAAAAGAAACTGCACCTATTATAAAAGAAGTAGAAGTAAAAAGTATAGCATGGTGGATGTTACTACTTTCGTTTATGCTAGGTGCTTTAGTAATGTATGCAATACAGTTTTTACCAAAATGGTTTAAAGCCAAAGAAAAAAGCTATAAAGAATCAGATGCCCTAAAAATACTTTATGGACATATAGGAGAGAGTACAGAAGTCGAGGAGATGGTACGTAAACTTTATGCCAAACAAAATGGTGATAAGTCTGTGCAAATTGATAAAAAAGAACTAAAGTTGATGTTAGAGAGGTTTAGGTAAACAAGCTACAATATCTCTATGATTTATTATATATATGCCGATGACAAAAAAGAGTTTATAGATGAGTGTGGAACATATTTAGAGCAACATGTTATAGCGTATCTTCCTTTTTCTAAGATAGGTGAGCTAGATGTAACCAAAGTATCGCAGTTCTTAGTGACTGGTTGTCTAAATGAAATCAAACTTCTTATGGGAATAGCCCATCAGAGCGACAAGCCTTTGGGTATCATAGCCACCAAAGAACAAAAAGAACTGATGAAGACATTTTCACTTCCCACAAAAATTGAAAATGCAGTAACACAAGCACTAAACATAAGTGAGAAAAAATTAGATTTACTCTACTGTAATGGGGAGATAGTCCTACAAGAAGTAGTTATAGGCGATGCACCACCTTTAGATAGTTTTGATTCCTCATTACAAGGGAAAAGCTACTTCGATAGAGTAAAACTTTTTTGGCGTACTTTAAAACGTGTGAAGTCACTAAAACATACACATATCACACTCAGAGACGCCAAAGAGAATAGCTATAAGCTTTCTGCTGTTGGATTGGTAGGATTAGAGTATAACAACAATACCTTTGCCTCCAAACTCATACGCTCACAACTCTCTTCAAATGATGGAAAGTTTTCTTTAGTGATACTTTCACCTACCTCTGTAGTAGCGTATATGGGCTATTTGTTTAAGTCTCTTGTATCATACCATACACCTAAAAAATTACCTCATTCTGTGGGCTACATATCTAGTGCAAAAGTTACCATTGAGCCACAAGTTGAGATGGAAGTGCTTATAGACTCTGTAAAGAAGCAAATTACTCCCATAGAGCTTGAAGTCAAAGAAAAAGCTTTAGCACTGAGTGTTGGAGATGCATTTTGGGAGAAACAAAGTGCACAGACGACTAACAAAGACAGTATAAAAATAGACCATCTTCCTGCAGATGAAGAGACAGCAAATTATTTAAGTGAATCTATACCTTTTTTTACACATGCAAGTAAAGAAAAATATGCAGCACTTTTTACGAACTTGAGAGAAGAGAGTAAAGCCAGTCAAACATTTATGGTTTTACTCATCCTTGCTACGATGATAGCCACCTTTGGGCTTTTTATAAACTCAGCATCAGTGATCATAGGTGCAATGCTATTGGCTCCTCTTATGCAGCCAATAGTAAGCCTAAGTATGGGAGTACTGAGGCAAGATGAATCTTTAGAAATCAATGGCGCAAAAACCATTGCAATAGGTGTGCTTTCTGTGCTTTTAACAGCGGCACTTATAGCTTTAGCGATACCTATAGAACGACTTACTTCTGAAATGTCAGCGAGGTTAAGTCCTACTATTTTGGACCTTTTTGTTGCCATAGTCTCAGGTGCGGCTGCAGCATATGCAAAGTCAAACGAGAAGATACTAGGCAGTCTTGCAGGTGTGGCAATTGCCGTGGCATTAGTCCCTCCTATCGCCGTGGCTGGCATAGGAATTGGCTGGGCAGATTGGTCTATGTTTTCAAGTGCATTTCTTCTTTTTATAACCAACCTTGTAGGTATTGTGTTCGCAGCTGCATTAACCTTTGCCATACTTGGGTATTCCCCATTACATTTAGCGAAAAAAGGCATAGCTATATGGTTGATGATTGTAGCAGTCGTTACAATACCTCTTTATAGTGCTTTCTCACAAATGAAAGAAGATATATATATGCAAAAAAATCTTTCTAATTTACGAATAGATGTTGGTGAACATCATGTAAAACTTACACATGTAGAATTGGTGCATAGAAGTATAAAAGATGAAATACATTGTGAAGCAATAAGTACAGGGATATTAAGTAAAGAAGAAAAAATGCGATTAAAAGAAGTTATTTTAAAAAACATAGCCAAAGATGCCACAATTATTGTAACCTTTAGGTATCAATTGTGATGTTCTCTATCAGTCAATAATATCATGTAGTGTATTGGCTGTTTTCATCCATACGTTTAAGGCATTCCACTCGTCATTTTCTATCATCTTTCGACACTTTTTGAGCTCACGTTCAAAGGAATATATCGATTCAAGTAGATTGTCTTTATTTTGTCTAAAAATATCTTCCCACATATCTGGACTTGATTTGGCAATACGGCTCATATCTTTAAACCCACCACCAGCAAGAGCAATAATACTAGTAGATGCTTCTTGACCCATAACTGAATTAGCAAGTGCATAAGAGAGGGCATGGGGCATGTGTGAGATATAGGCTGCATGCTTATCATGTTCTTTTGCATCCATATAAACCAAACTCATGCCAATGCTTGTAAAAATATCTTTTGCAATATTTTGTTGCAATTCACCACTTTTTTCTATATCACAGAGTACGACTGTTTTATTTTGATAGAGGTTAGCAAGTGCGGCCGTTGGTCCAAATTTTTCAGTACCTGTCATAGGGTGTGACGTGACAAAGTTTTTACGTATTTCTTTAGGGATTTGAAGAGATATTTTTTCTTTAGTACTTCCTAAATCTATAACGGTACAATCTGATGAAAGAGGATGAAGTTTTTTGGCAACTTCAATGATCCCATCAACAGGGATAGTAAGAAAGATAATATCACAGGTTTTAATTTCATCTAGGGTTTGTACAACTTCATCTACTAAGCCAAGGGAGAGTGCTTCTTTACAGTGTACCTCGTTATGATCTAAACCTAAAAAATAAAACTCTTTTGAAGTATTTTGAAGTGCTATGCTCAGTGATCCACCCATAAGACCAAGACCGATGATACCTATGTGCTTTACTTGCATACTTTAACTCCTAAAATCAGAAAATATTGATGGATTATAACATGATTTTTTATGAACTTCTTATATTAAAAAAGATAAACTATTAGCAAGTAAAACATAATAAGGCTACTTTATAATGATGAAAAAACAATTATTACTATGGATCTTACTGGGTTCATTACTCTTTGCACAAAAAATAACACATATTAAGTTTACAGGACTTGCTCAACTGTCATACTCTGCAGCATTAGAAATAGCTGATATTCGCGTGGGAGACTTAATGGATGCTGATACGATTAATCAGTCTATTAAAAACTTTTTTGAGCAAGGGTATTTTAAAGATGTATGGGTAGACAAGCGTGGTGGTGCACTCATATACCATTTTAAAGAAAAAATTTCTATTGCTCACATACAAATTAAGGGATATGGTACAGGAAGTGATGGAGAGAAACTTTTAGGAAGCACAGGACTTAAAAAAGGTGATTTATATGATAAAAGTCGTGTTAAAAGTGCCAAAGAGAAACTTATAGAGACACTTGAACAACAGGGATATTACGATACTGTGGTTGAAGTTAAAAAACAGCCTGTAGGGAAAAACAGCGTAGCACTTGAATTTGATGTAAATAAGGGCGAAAAAATAAAAATTACTAAAATGAACTTTGTGGGTGCCAAAAAATTATCACAAAGTGATCTTGAATTTGACCTTGCAAATCAGGAAGAAGATTTTTTAGGTTGGATGCCATTTAGAAATTCAGGGGAAGCAAAAGTAGACCAATTAGCCTATGACTCATATCGGGTAAAAGATGTCTATATGAAACATGGGTATCTTGATGCGGAAGTAAGTAAGCCACTTATGCGTGTTGATTTTGGTTCATATAAAGCAGAAGTAGATTATAAAGTAAAAGAAGGTGTCCGATATCGTGTAGGTACGATTAGTATTACTCAGAAGATTAAAGGAGTGAATACAAAAGATTTAAAAAATATGCTTAGACTTAAAGAGGGAAAATATTTTAATATCAAGCGCATGCGTAAAGATATGCAAAACTTAGAAGAAGAAGTAGGTAACCACGGTTTTGCTTATGTGAAAATAAACCCTCAAATGCATAAAGATCCAAAAACAAAAACGATTAATCTCAATTATATTATAGAAGAAGGTGTCCCTGTTACCATCAATGATGTACTGATTTCAGGTAACCATACTACAAAAGACAGAGTCATACGTAGATATATATATCTCGCACCTGGGGACAAGTTTAATGCTAGAGATTTAAAAGACTCTAAGAATGCTTTAGGAAGAACAGGTTTCTTTGAAAAAGTTGACGTGCAAAGCCAAAGAATTTCAGAAAATAAAATCAATCTATTAGTGAGTATCAAAGAAGCACCTACTGGGACAATATCTGCAGGTGGAGGGTATGGAAGTTACGAAGGATTAATGTTAAATGCTTCTATATCAGATAAAAATATCTTTGGTTCAGGAATCAATGCAAGCCTAGGATTTGATATTTCTAAAATTTCTACCAACTATAACCTCTCATTTACAAACCCAAGACTGTGGGACAGTTTATATAGTTTAAGTCTAAGCCTATATAAGAAAAAATATGAGTATTATAACTTCACTCAAGATCAACTAGGTGGAACTTTGATACTGGGTAGAGAGTTTATGAGGTATTTTCGTGCATCAGTAGGACTAGGATATGTAGACAATCAATCTGAACAAAATGATAATCAAATTGTAGGACATGATGGAAATCAAACTTTTATAGATCGTTATGGTTTTTATGACGATAAGTATCAAAAAGCTTCGCTTTTTTTCAATGTATCTTTTGATAATACTGATGACTTTTATACTCCAAGAGAAGGGATGATAGCTGCAGTGAATTTTGAATATGCAAGCTTATCTGGAGATGATTTTAATGCGACCGTTGGAAGTGGAGAAGAAAGTGGCTATGGTAAATTTATGAAAACATCTGCGAAGCTTGGTTTGTATTATGGGATGGAAGACTTAATTGACTATGATCTTATCTTACGTTTTAAAGCAAGAGCTACTGTGTTAAGTAGTGGAGATAATGAAAAACTTCCCATTGCAGAAAAACTTTATATGGGGGGTATCGGATCGGTTAGAGGATACGACCCTTACTCTTTAACACCACTTAAAGACCCAAATGATTTGAACAGTCGTATGGGTGGTAAAAAACGTGCGTCAGCTACTGTAGAAGCGAGTGTTCCTCTTTCTAAAGCAGCCAAAATGAGACTGGCATTTTTCTATGACTATGGAATGTTAGGAGAAAATGATTTTACAGAGATACAACGTTCTTCTGCGGGTGTTGTGCTTGAGTGGCAATCTGCATTTGGTCCAATTAATCTAGTATTTGCAAAAGCACTTGATGACGAACCAGGTGACAGAACTGCCACCTTTGAGTTCTCTATGGGAACAAAATTCTAAGAGCGAATACCTAGCTTTTTCGATTTAGGTAAGTCAGATTCATCTTCTATAATAATAGCAAAAGAAACAGGCTTCTCTAAAGCTTTTATACTTTCTTTTGCTAGGTATAATGGTTTGTTTGCGGTGATAGTCAGTGTTCTATTTTCAAATGAAAAACTAAATGATGCTGAGTTTGATGCCTCATGTAATAAAACAGTCAATGTATAAATAAAGCTTAACCAACGAAGCGTTTGTTTCTTAGGTAGTAAAGTTTTATATTTCTCATAGAGTTCCTTATGCAGTAACTCTTTGCTATGCATGCGTAAAAGAAGAGATATTAGCAGACTTTCTTCATGAGTAAATCCATAATTTAACTCTTGCATAGCAATATAAAATGCATGTTGGTGTGCTTTATATATAGTGAGAGTTTTCCCTATACTAGATAGATTTAAGGCCCACAGAAGCTCTTTCCCAAATTTTTTATCATCTTGTATTTCTATTTGAAGTATGTCGTAGAGTTGAAGTCCTAACTTTAATTTGACTTTGCGTTTTTTTTCAATGGTAATTTGGGGTTTAAATCTATCTAAAATTGAACGTACACTAGGGTTAGCTATTACGGGAAATGTATAGTCATTTTTACGTAGGAGTTTTTCTAAAAAGACGCCCTCTCTTACACCCACTTCAGAAGCCATGACTTTCTCAGCTTCTATATATGACAGAATTTCTGTGTATATAAGTGTACCTTCTCTGATGGTGTCAAAACGATTTTTTTTAAGAGAAAATTTTTTTAGATTTTTGGCAGAACTTAGTGGAATCTTTTCAATATATGAAAGATGTTCTCCAATAGAATAGGTGTATGCATGTAATTTATCTAAAGGATACTTTGAACGTTTCATAATAGCCTTAGAAAGTGTTCTCGCAGTTCCCCCAATACCAACTGCCAATGAAGCCTTGAAGTGACTAGGAAGACCTCTCAGCTCTTTTTGGATGTATGCTTTTGCTTTTTTATTAATGAGTGAGTTTTTCTCTTCTTTATCAAAGAAAAGTTCTTTAAGTCGTACTGTCCCAAGATTTAGAGAATACGTATCTACAATAGATCCATCACGTATGAGAGCCAAATCAGAAGATCCTCCTCCGATATCAATAGTAACAACATCTTCATGAATAGGGAGTAAATTTAATGCAGCTAATGCACCATAATATGCCTCTTGCTTTCCATCTATCACTTTAATAGATAAGTTTAAATCTTTTTTAATCCATGAAGTGAATATCTTGGCATTTGGTGCATCTCTGAGTGCAGAGGTTGCGACACAAATAGTTTTACTAGCTTGGAATTTATCTATGGTATACAAAAATGATTTAAGTGTAAGGTAAGCACGTCTAATGCCAAGAGGCTGAAGATAGCCTTTTTTTTCATAAGCACCTTCACCTATACGAACTTTAGATTTTTGTTCGCAAATAAGGTGAAATCCGTAACGGCTAGTCTTTTCATAGATGACTAGCCTTGCAGAATTAGAACCGATATCTATAATAGCAGTTCTTTTAGGCATCTTATTCTTCTAATTCTGCTTGATTTTTATTGTATTTAAACATAAGCTCTTCGACATTCTCTACATGATCCGGATCAGATATAATACAGTCAACAGGACAAACTGCAATACATTGTGGCTCATCAAAATGTCCAACACATTCTGTACAATAATCTGGGTCTATAATGTATATTGGATCATTCTCTTCGATTGCTTCGTTGGGACACTCTTCTCTACATGCGTCACACGCGATACACTCGTCAGTTATTACTAATGCCATATAATTTACCCTTGTTTTTTTGCTTATATTCGCTAAATATTATAGGAGTTATAACCCAAGAAAGCTTATGCCTAAATTAAAAATAACATAAATAGTGTATTTTACTGTAATTGTGAAGGAGTGGGGGAGAAAAGAGGCAGCAGTTAGACCTCTTTTACGTTATCTTTTTTGGGAAACAGAATCTATATCCACGTCTTCTAACAGTTTCTATGGTAGAAATATCTAAAGGTTTATCCATCTTTTGACGGATTTGGTTGATTGCAACTTCTATCACATTAGGAGTAACTAGTTCAGGTTCTTCCCAAATAGCATCCAATAGTTGTTCTTTGGACACAATTTGGTCTTTATGCATGGCTAAATGCGTAAGAACTTCAAATGGCTTGCCTTTTAACTCTATCTCTTCACCTTGGTAGATAATTTTTTCTTCTTCGGGATTAATAATAAGATCTTCGATTTCAATGATATTGGAAGCCCCAAAACGTAGTTTTGCTTCAATTCTGATGAGCAAGATATCATAATCTAGAGGTTTTCGTATGAAATCATCTGCACCACTTTTAAGTGCCTCAATTTCACTCTCTTTATCGGTACGACTCGAAAGGACTATAACTGCTGCACCACCTACTACTTTTTTAATATCTGTGACCAAAGAAATATTAATCTCAGCAGGAAGTTCCCACCCAAACAAGACTAGATCATAATTTCTAATGTCAAGATAATATTTTGCATCACCAAGATTTTCTGCTACATCACATTGATATTCTGAAGCTTGTAATTTTTCACTAAGCTCTTTTCCTAGATCTATATCATGTTCAACGATTAATACTCTCATTAGGATTACCTTTATAGTTTAAAAGTACATTATTTGATTAAAATGATATACTTCATCCCTAAAACTTCAAAAAAACTTAAAGTTAAGAATTTCTTAATTATAGCATAAAAATAGTGTCTTGTGAAAGTTTTTTAAAAATTAAGTGATTATTTATTTTCTTCGAAAACCCAATTGTGGCTCATGGCAACTTCACATTGTTTTAAAATATGAGGTTTTGTAATTTTTAGGTGAAGTGTATTTATTTTAGGATAAGTGAGAAATAGTTGTACTTTGATACCCAGAAGTGCCTCTTCAAGTAGTTCATATTTATTTAGTTTAAGATCATTCTCTATGAGTAAGGTAATATCTGCATAGTCTATAAATTGTCCATCTTTGTAATCATAGGAGGCTTCTAGGTCTACAATAACACGTTGTTGCTTTTCTCTCTCAAAATCAAGAAGTCCAATAATAACATCAAACTGAAGTGCTTCTATATGTATGGTCATTATCTATACTTTACTTTCATCTTTGTTGAAAAGTCTAATGATATTTGGGATATGCTTATAGGTGATAATTAAGGCAATAATCCAAATAGGTGCATGGGAACCAATGCCTGGAACATCAGGGTACATCACATAAGAAGCAATAAGAAAAGCTGCTAGACCTATAAGGGAAGAGAGTGAGGATATTTTAAGTCCCTTCGCAGCTCCTAACCAGATAACAATAGCAATAAGTGCTGGTATAGGCAGCATAACAAGCAAAACACCAAAACCTGTAGCTACACCTTTACCGCCTTCAAAAAATAAAAATGCCGAAAAACAATGTCCTACTACAGCAAGTACAGCAATTGTCCATAGAACAGACTCAGGAGCACCTAACATTTTAGCTACAAGGATGACAACGACACCCTTAAGAGCATCGAGTAGAAATGTAATGATACCTAGTTTTTTAGCTAACTTTGGGTCTTTTTCTTTAACTACTCTAATGACATTGGTAGCACCAATGTTACCAGAGCCCTCATTTTTAATATCCACACCAGCAAAGTATTTAGCCAATAAATAACCAAAAGGAATCCCAGAGATAAGGTAGACAGTCAGATAGAGCAAGATGTTTTGGTTTGTTAATAAATCCATATAATAATTCCACAATTTTAGAGTAAAAGTGTACGTAAAAGTACATTTGATAGAGCTATTTTATCCGAATTTTGCTAAAATAGCTACAATGACTGAGAAGGATATAAATGGATATCGATTATAAAAAAGAGATAGATAGACTTAAAAAAGATTTAGATGTGACTGTTGTGGCTCACTATTATCAACGTGATGAAGTTTTTGAAGCAGCAGACATTGTGGGTGATAGTCTAGAATTAGCACGTAGATGTCAAGCAGATGGCAAAGAGTGGGTAGTTTTTTGTGGTGTAGGGTTCATGGGTCAATCAGTCAAAATTTTAGACCCACAGAAGCGTGTACTTATGCCTAAAATTGCCTGTTGTGCGATGGCACGCATGATGGATGGTTCTTACTTTGAGGAGTCTGTTCAGTATATGGTGGAGCGTGGTATCAAAAGAGAAGATATCTTACCTATAACATATATAAATTCCGATGCTTCTGTCAAAGCCAAAGTAGGTGAAATGGGTGGACTGGTATGTACCTCTTCAAATGCATTCAAAATCATAGAGAAAGGATTGGAGAGTGGTAAAAAGATACTCTTTGTACCAGACAGGTGTTTAGGACAGAATTTTGCCATACAAATGGGGCTGAAATCCTGTGTTATCGGTGTAGAAGTAGATGGAAAAGAGTGTGACCCTAAAGAGGCGGATATTATCTGTTTTAATGGTTTTTGCTCCGTACACCAACTTTTTACCGTAGATGACATAGAGTTCTACCGTGAGAAGTTTCAAGATATTAAAATAGCAGTACATCCAGAGTGTGACCCTTCGGTAGTGGCTGCAGCAGATTTCTCGGGTTCTACCTCACAGCTCATTAAGTATGTAAACGACTTAGATCCTGAACAAAAAGTAGCCATTGGTACAGAGTACAACCTGGTAAACCGTATGAGAAAAGGAAATACCTATGTACTTTCTTCTACCAAGCCAGAGTGTCCTACCATGAATGAAACGACTCTAGAAGATTTGTATAATACATTAAAATCCATAGAATATGAAAAGCCTATCAATGAAATATTTATTGAACCAGAGGTTAGAAAATATGCCAATATGGCACTAGAGCGAATGTTGGCGTTGAAATAATGTTAAAAGAACAATTTTTAAAATCTTTAGTTGTAGAAGATGTAGGACGAGGGGATTTGTTTTCTCGTATTAGTACATCTAAAGAGATACGTGCATATATTATCGCTAAGAGCGACGGGGTATTTGCTGGACAGGCATATATAGAGACATTTGCAAAGATGTACGACTTAGCGTTGGACTTGAAGGTGAATGATGGGGATTCTTTTATCAAAGGAGAAAAACTACTTTTTATTTCTGGAGATTCCAAGAGCATACTTTCTCTAGAACGTTCTATACTTGACATAGTACTTCATGCCTCTTCTATAGCGACACTTACTGCACAATATGTAGACGCCATTAAAGATACAGGGGTAAAACTCTTAGATACACGCAAAACAAGACCTTTACTTCGGGAATTTGAAAAGTATGCAGTACGTTGTGGTGGTGGTATCAATCATCGTATGGGGTTAGATGATTGCTTAATGCTTAAAGATACACATTTACAAACTATTGACAACTTAGATACTTTTATGAAAGAAGTACGTCAAAAAATACCTTTTACTTCAAAGGTTGAAATAGAGTGTGAGAGCCTAGAAATGGCTATAAAATCGATGCAAGTAGGAGCTGATATTGTCATGTGTGACAATATGTCCTTACATATGACAAAAGAAGTTGTCAATTATAGAAATAGTCACTATCCACATATCTTGCTTGAAGCCAGTGGAAATGTGACATTAGAGACTATTAGAGAAATTGCTAAAACAGGTGTGGATGCTATTAGTTCAGGCTCGATTATCCATCAGGCTAATTGGATTGATTTGTCTATGAAAGTAGAAAAGTAGTAAGTAATGACATTAGTAGCCTTATTGGAGTATAATCATAATCAAAAATGATAAATGAAAGGCGTAAATGATAAGTGAAAACCTCCCTTATGAGGCAGTAAAAAATATAATAGCAAAATATAAGGCTATTACTATTCTTTCCCACCTAAATCCTGATGCTGATGCACTAGGAACCGCTTTGGGAATTTATGCCTTATTTGCAGAAGACAAAAGTAAAAAAGTTGAAGTAGTTAATGCTTCAACATCATTACCAATACATCTTGATTTTCTGCCAAATTTTAAGAAAATAAAACACCAAATGGACTATACCGATAGTTTAGTTATCTCTTGTGATTGTGGTTCTTTAGATAGACTAGGGTTTGAACTCTCAGGTAGAGAAATCCTCAATATTGATCATCACCAAAGCAATACAAAGTATGGCAGTATAAATGCTGTTTTACCTCAGTATGCTTCTTCTTCACAAGTCGCATTTTCGTTATTTGAAAAGATTAAGACAATTAATAAAGATACTGCAACTTGTTTTTATACAGCATTGTTGTCAGATACAAGATATTTTACAACATCCTCTGTGAATGAAGAAGTGTTTAATGTAGCTCAAAAATTAGTCGCATTAGGTGTAAAACCAGATGTAGTCTCGTTTAATCTTACGCAAAGAAGACCACTTAGTTCATTTCGTATACTTGAAAAAGCTTTGGCCTCTTTATGCTTAACTCAAGAAGCTAAAGTTGCGACATTACAAGTAACAAAAGAAGAGATAGCTCAAACAGGAGCGACTGTATCTGACATGGATGGTATTGCAGATTATGCTAAATCTTTAGTTACAGTAGAAATTGCACTTTTTGCTATGGAATTAGACGATGGTGTACGCATTTCTTTACGGAGTAAAAATGTAGATATTTCAAAAGTGGCAATGGCTTTTAATGGCGGTGGACATAAAGTAGCAGCAGGCTTTACAATTCAGAGAAAAAGTTGTAAAGATGGATTACAAGAGTGTATAAATAAAGTGTTAGAAAAGATTACAGCATTAGGAGTATTAAATGAGAAATAGAAGAAAGAAAAAAAGTGGAAATAAAATACTAGGATTATTGGTTCTCTTTGGACTTATTGCAGGAGCAGGGTATGTTTATACATCTCCAGAATTTGAAAGAGAAGTACCTATTATTAGCAACGAAACAAGTGTCTATTGGAACAAAAAAGACCCTTTACGTATACATATTAGTGATAATAAAAGTTTAAAACATTATGAACTTGTTTTAAGTGATGGTACTAAAAGTGTGATAGTTGGAAAAGGAAATTTAGGGGAACAGTCACAAAAGAAAATACTTTTGTTGAAGTATCCCAAAGGTGATACTCTTAATAAAAAAGTGACAACACTAAAGTTACAAGTATCGGTAACAGATACGAGTAAGTGGAACTTTTTTCAAGGAAATAAAACGGTTAAGACTATAGACATTACCGTTGACTATAAAAGACCTAATGTAAATGTTGTTGCAAACTCATATAGTATTACACAAGGTGGTGCTGCTTTGGTTGTTTTTCAAGCAAATGATGCAAATTTGGATCAACTTTATATTAAAGCGGCAGGAAAAAAGTTTCAAGCACAACCCTATAAAAAAGAAGGTTATTACGCTGCCCTTATAGCCTGGCCATTTAACGAAACAAATTTTTCTGCAAAAGTGATAGCTACAGATAAGGCACATAATAGACGAGTAACAGACATACCCTTTTATATAAAAAATAAAAAATACAGAGTTTCTTGGATTAAAGCGAAAGACAAGTTTATCAATGGGAAGATCAGTGATCTAGCAGCAAGTGATCCTGAGTTTTCTTCTATTGATGACAAACTTGAGAAACTAAGAGCAATTAATGAGACGATGCGTGTAAAAAATGAAGAGAACATATACAATTTAGGTAAAAATATCTCAACAGAACTACTTGATAAGTGGAGTGTGAATAAATTTTATCCACTTAAAAATGGGGCAAAAGTTGCTAGTTTTGGTGATGAACGCCACTATTATTATGATTCAAAGGATAATGAAGTATCTCAATCTTATCATGTAGGTTATGATTTAGCCAGTACTAAAATGGCTGCTGTCAAAACATCCAATGCTGGTACAGTAGTCTATGCAAATGAAAATGGAATTTATGGAAACATGCCAATGATTGATCATGGCTTAGGACTTTATACACTTTATGGGCATTGTTCTCAATTACTTGTACAAGAAGGAGATGAAGTAAAAGCTGGTCAGACCATTGCTAAAACAGGTGTATCTGGATTGGCATTAGGAGATCATTTACATTTTGGTGTACTTGTGCAAGGTATTGCGGTAAGACCGGTTGAATGGTTTGACGCAGGATGGATTAAAACAAATATAGACAATGTATTTAAAGTTGCAGATAAGATAATATCTTCTAAGTAATCGTTTTTATGTTCACAAATAATACACACTAGAATGTTAGTATAGGTTAAAAGTAAGGAATTCTAGCTATAATATTTGAAAATATTATAGTATTTTATGGTGGAATATATTGAGAAAGGAGGTAGATATTGCAGCAACGAACCATTCAAAAACCTGTTGAAGTTATAGGTATTGGTTTACATAAAGGTGAACCAATTAAACTTCGTTTAGAGCCGCTTAATGCAGATGCGGGTATAGTGTTTTATCGTAAGGACATAGCACTAAATATCCCGCTTTCTCCTTCTTCAGTAGTAGATACACGTATGGCCACTGTCATAGGTGATAATGAAAAAGGCAGTATCTCCACTATAGAACATTTTCTTTCTGCTGTGTATGCCTATGGCATAGATAATATGCGTGTGATTGTTGATGGTAATGAAATGCCAATCATGGATGGTTCTTCTATCTCTTTCTGTCTTTTATTAGATGAGGCAGGTATTCAAGAATTAGATGTACCCAAAAAAATATTGCGTCTAAAAAAAGAAGTAGAAGTACAAGATGGTGAAAAGTACGTAAAGTTATTACCTTCAGATAAAGCAAGTTTTGATTTTAAAATTAAGTTTGACCATCCTGTGATTGGAGAACAAAGACAGATATTTGAACTTTCTACGCACAATTTTATAGAAGAAATTGCAAGAGCAAGAACCTTTGGTTTTGCAAAAGATATTCAATATCTACAAAGTCAAAACTTAGCTTTGGGAGCTTCTTTACAAAATGCAATAGGTTTAGATAACCATAAAGTATTAAATCCTGAGGGCTTACGATTTGAAAATGAATTCGCAAGGCATAAAATATTAGATGCAATGGGTGATATGTTAGTAAGTGGCTATAATATTTTAGCTAAGTATGAATCATTCGCAGGGAGCCATCATTTAAACTATGAACTCACAAAAAAATTACTCTCAAATAGTAAAAATTATGAAATTGTAGCAGTTGAGACGTTACAAAGTAGAGAATTTGCAAAATCCTTCGCATAAATATTCACTTTTAATTATTTCGATATCTTCACCTCTACTTATTGGTGTTTATAAAGATAATATATTGATAGAAAGTATAAGTAGTGATATAAAAACCTCTGAGGCACTATTGCCAATCATTGCAAAATATATAAAAGCATACGATATAGAAAGTATTATTTATACAAGGGGACCGGGTTCTTATATGGCAATAAAATTAACATATATTATCTTGCAAACTATTGAGATTATACACGGAATATCATGTTTTGGCTGTAGTGGTTTTAGATTAAATAACGCAGAACCCATTAAGGCAATAGGGAACCTCTATTTTATCAAGGAAAAAGAGACTATAATAACAAAAAAAATTGATTATGATGTTAAAACAAAATTTACGTTACCTCAAAGTATTCAAAATCTCATAATAGATAAAGAATCAACACCTGATTATAATTTACCAGCTGTTTAAAAGAAAGAATATAACAACGTTAGGATAACAATAATGCTTATTAGTGTACCCGCAACATCTGCAAACTTAGGTCCAGGGTTTGATACCTTAGGACTTGCTGTAGACTTAAGAAATGAAGTGATTATTACACCTTCAAAGTTTTTAAGTTTATCGACTCAGGGAGAAGGCAGTGATATTCCACGAATTAAAAAGAATTCTCTCTTTCTAAGTATCTATAATGAAAACTACAAACGTCTTACTGGAAGAGATGATAATTTTAGATTTGAATTTCATAATCGCATACCGATTTCTAGAGGTTTAGGATCGTCATCAGCAGTTATTGTTTCGGCATTAAGCGCAGCCTATACAATGGCAGAGAAAAAGTACAATAAGAGAGAAATACTAAATCAAGCTTTGCGTTATGAACATCACCCCGATAATATAACGTCTGCGGTCATGGGCGGATTTAATGTCTCATGCATAGAAGGCGATAGGGTGTATAGTAAAAAAAGACGTCTTCCTGAATATTTAAGAGCGGTAGTTGTTGTACCTAATAGGACTATATCTACAGCAAAATCACGTACAATTTTACCAAAGATGTTTAGAAAAGAAGAGACAGTATACTCTCTATCTAGGTCTTCATATATGACAGCACTTTTTATGTCAGAATCTTGGGATTTACTACGTATTGCATCAAAAGACAAGCTACATCAGGCGAGACGTATGAAGATGATTCCAGAACTTTTCGATGTTCAAAAATTGGCACTCAAACATGGTGCTTTGATGTCTACACTTTCAGGTTCAGGTTCTACATTTTTTAACCTTTGTTATGATAAAGATGCAGATAAAATTGCAAAAGTATTACAGGCACGTTTCCCACATTTCCGTGTTTTTACATTGGCTTTAGACAATAATGGTGCACTCACCAAAGATTAAGCGATAGGCTTAATCTCTTTTTAGGTATAATACGCATGAAAAAATCACAGCCCATACGCATGTGCATAACTTGCAGAAACAGGCATCCTCAAAATACTTTGATGCGATTGAAACTTTCAGACAATAAAGTTTTAGCATTCAATGGCACAGGTCGTAGTTTTTATATCTGTGGAGTTTGTGTGAAAAATGAAAAAAAAGTTAAAGGTTTAGCCAAACGTTTCAAACAAGAGTTAGAAACTTTGACTAAGTTATTGACAGAGTTAACTTTAAAAGTCAACTCATGCGATACGTCGCATCAAAATTAAGGAGTTCATGAACAATGGATAAAGTTAAAATCCAAGAAATAGCAGATGAAGCAGGATTGTCTAACGGCAACTTGATTGAGAAAGCAAAAGAATTAGGCTTCGATGTTAAAGTAGCTAACAGTACAATTAGTTTAGATGATGCGGGTATCCTTGTTGATTATGCAATCAGCGGTACACTCCCTAAAAACTTTAAAAAGCCAGTTAAAAAGTCTAAAATTACTGTAGTTAAGAAAAAAGAAGACGTTGTAGTAAAAAAAGAGGCAGTTGAAACTGAAGAAGAAACTTTAGAAGAAACCATTGATTCAGAAGAAGTGACTGCTGATATTGAAGAAAAAACAGTTGAAACAGTTAGCGAAGAAAGTATAGAAGAAGCAACAGAAGAAGTTACAGAAGAAGTTGCTGAAACAACTAAGCCTAAAGAGATTAAAAAGCGTAAAGGTATTTCTATAGCAAGTAAAAGAACAGAGGAGACTCCTACTGTCAAAGAAGAGGATGCTTCTGCTACACCAAAGAAAAGAGTACTTTCTCGTGGTGGCATTAAAATTGTTAGAAAAGCAAAACCAGCACCTGTGAGAGCTGGAACACAAATTTCTTTTGGTTCTACAAACTATGAACCTTATGTTGGGAAAAAGAAAGTCAAAAAAGGCCCTGCAGAAGCTAAAGAATCTGGTACTAAGATGGATATCTTTAATCATGACAGTATGTCTGGTGATATAGATAGCGGTTTTGGTGGAGAAGAAGTAGTACTTTTAGACTTCTCAGATAAAAACATATATGAACAAATGATGCGTCAAGAGCAAAAACGTAAAGAAGAGATGAAAAAACGTGAAGCTGCTAATGGTGGACCCATTAGAGGTAGATCACCATTCCGTCCTCAGCAAAGACGTGGACTTAAGCGTGGTGGAAAACGTAAGAAGTATGTAAAAGAAGAAAACCTAGAGGCTGTGACTACCATAGAAATACCTGAAAATGTTAGGGTCTATGAGTTTGCTGAACAAGTAAACCGTAAAGTTGGTGAAGTTGTAGGTGTACTTTTCGCTCTTGGTATGATGGTAACAAAAAATGACTTTTTATCCAAAGATGAGATAGAGATATTAGCAGATGAGTTTGAAGTAGAAGTCACAACAGTAAATCCTTTAGATGAACTCGACTATAGCGATGCCTATAATGCAATAGAGGATGAAAATGCAACTGAGAGAGCACCAGTCATTACTATCATGGGACATGTTGACCATGGTAAGACATCTTTACTTGACAAAATACGTGAAGCAAAAGTAGCAGACAAAGAAGCTGGTGGGATTACCCAGCATGTAGGTGCTTACCAAGTAGAAAAAAATGGTAAGAAAATTACTTTTGTTGATACACCAGGTCACGAAGCATTTACTGAAATGAGAGCACGTGGTGCACAAGCTACAGATATTGTTATTATCGTAGTTGCTGCAGATGATGGTGTGATGCCTCAAACTAAAGAAGCTATATCTCACACTAAAGCTGCAGGTGTTCCGATGATTATCGCGATGAACAAAATGGATAAAGAGGCTGCGAATCCAGATAATATTAAATCACAGCTTTCAGAACTAGAAGTGGTATCGGTTGACTGGGGTGGAGCATATGAATTCATACCCGTATCTGCACATACTGGAGCAGGCATAGATGATTTACTAGAGACTATCTTACTCCAAGCAGAACTTATGGAACTTAAAGCAGATGCAACGAGAGATGCAAAAGCGGTAGTCGTTGAAGCTTCTATTGAAAAAGGTTTTGGACCTGTTGCAAATGTCATTATCCAAAATGGTACGCTTAGAGTGGGTGATAATGTCATCGTAGGTAAGACGTATGGGCGTATCAAAGCTATAAGACTTGATGATGGAACAAATGTGAATGAGATAGGACCATCTACACCTGCAGCTATCGTGGGACTGAACGAAGTTCCGGGTGCTGGGGAAGAACTTATTGTGATGGATACAGATAAAGAAGTACGTGAACTTGCAGAAAAAAGAGCAGAGTTCATGAGAGCAAAAGACCTTTCGAAAAGTACAAAAGCAACACTTGATGATTTATCTGCACTTATCGCAGAAGGTCAACTTAAAGCACTTCCTATCATCATCAAAGCAGATGTACAAGGTTCACTTGAAGCCATCAAAGGTAGCTTAGCGAAATTACGTAACGAAGAAGTAAAAGTAAACATTATACATGAGGGTGTGGGTGGTGTTACAGAAAGTGACCTTACACTTGCAGATGCTTCTGAACATTCAGTGGTTCTTGGCTTTAATGTACGTCCTACAGGCTCTGTAAAAAAGAAAGCAAAAGAACTTGGTATTGAGATACGTACATATACCGTTATTTATGATTTACTTGATGAAGTAAAAGCACTTCTTGGTGGGATGATGAGTCCAGTAATTTCTGAAGAAGTGACTGGTCAAGCAGATGTGCGTGAAACATTTGTGGTCGGTAAAGTTGGGACTATTGCAGGATGTAAAGTATCTGATGGTAGCATCAGTAGAGGCGCTAAAGCAAGACTTATCCGTGATGGTGTGGTTGTGTACGAAAGTACTATTTCTTCCCTTAAACGTCATACCGAAGATGCTAAAGAAGTGAAGAATGGTTATGAGTGTGGTATTATGCTTGAAAACTTCAATGACATCAAAGAGGGCGATGTAATAGAGACCTTTAAAGATGTTGAAGAACAAGTGGTAATGGACTAAGTCCTATGACACAAGAAGAGATAAAACGTCACAGAGTAGAGTCTGTACTTAAAGAGATACTCCCAGAGGCATTCTCAAGTTTAAATGATGACCGTATAAACTCTTTGGCAGTAAATGACGTGAAGTGTTCAAAGGGACGTTCAAACGCTAAAGTCTACTTAGACAAATCTTTTTTAAATGAAAAAGAACAAGGCGAAGCACTTAAGCAACTACGTAAAGTAGGGGCATATCTTCAAAACCATTGCAAGCAAAGTGAAGGGTGGTTTAAAGCACCCATTTTTACTTTTGAATTTGACCAACAACTTGAAGAAGTAAGTCGGATTGAAGACCTTTTTAAGCAGATTGAGGGACGTAATAAACCTAGAGATGTAGATAATGAAAAGGATACACAAGATGAATCTTGAGACACAAATATCTAAAATCATAGAAGCCAATGGTGCTGCACTTTATGACACTGAGATAGTCACAGAGTTTGATGAAACTATTTATCGTGTATTGATTACTAAGGTCGGTGGTATAAAACTTGATTTGTGCGCGAGTATCTCACATGAACTTTCACCTTTCTTAGATGTAAATCCTCCTATGAGCCAAGCCTATAGACTAGAGATATCTTCACCAGGAATAGAGCGTAAACTTGTCAAACCTGTACATTTTAAAAATGCCATCGGTGAAAAGATAAAAGTAAAATTAGGTGCTGGAGACAAACTCAAAGGTATCTTGAAATCAGCTGATAATAACGGTATAGTAGTAGAAACCAAAGCAGGTGAAGAGTCTTATGATTATGGAGATTTAAATACGTGTAAAACGTATTTTGATTGGAATTAAAACATAAAAAAGGAGTTGCTATGACAGATGAATTCTACATGCAACTCGCTCTGGATATTGCGTGGCAATACCAAGGCTTGACCTATCCTAACCCTGCTGTAGGTGCTGTAGTGACCTTGGATGGTAAACTGCTTGCCATAGAAGCACACCAAAAAGCTGGCAGTTCTCATGCAGAGGTGTTGGCATTAGTTTCTGCTTATACAACACTTTCAAATACTTCTATGGACTTTGACCCTAGAGATGCTCAAAAAGCCCATGATTTTCTTTTAAGTTTACCCCAAAACTTTTTTTTAGAATGCAGTATCTATGTGACATTAGAGCCATGTTCGCATCATGGCAAGACTCCATCATGTGCATCACTGTTACAAAAATTGGCTTTAAAAAATGTCATCATTGGTGCAAAAGACCCCATAGAGGGACATGACAAAGGTATAAACATTGTAGGTCGGGATGCTAACACGACAATCAAACTTGGCGTGTTAGAAGAGGACTGCAAGGCACTACTCGAACCCTTTGTGATATGGCAAAAGAGAGCCTTTGTACTTTTTAAACTGGCACAAACTACCAATGGTCGCATTGGTGGTGGATATTTAAGCTCTAAGGCATCACTAACGCATGTACATCAGTTAAGAGAGGTATGTGATACCTTGCTCATAGGGGGTAATACGGTTCGCACAGATAGACCTACGCTAGATTGTAGGTTTACACAGACACAAGCTCCTGATGTGGTGATATATAGTAAAAAAGATGACTTTGACAGAACGATACCTCTGTTTGGTGTCGAGGGTAGAGAGGTGAGCATTGTGGATGATTTGTCATTTTTGGAGAGACCTTCGTTTGTATTGGTAGAGGGTGGAGAGGGGATGCTAGATGCACTTAAAGAGCAGATAGATTGGATGTTTATTTACCAAACACCTAAGCTAAGCAGACATGATTTATCTTATAATACGGCAATGAATTTACAGTTTTTGCACACGCAAAGAGAAGATGTAGATATGATGATATGGAGCAGAAACCTTGGGCATTGAAAAACTAACAGACAAACAAGATAAACAAGACAAAATCGTGCATATGTTTGACGACATCGCATCTACCTATGATAAAGCAAACAGAGTACTAAGCATGGGCATAGACATACAGTGGCGTAAAAAGGGCTGCGATAAAGCTTTTGAGATACTGGGCAAAAAGAGTCTAGGGCAAGTCACCGATGTAGCCACAGGTACTGGTGATCTACTCATCTACTGGAAAGAACAAGCGGCTAAAAACGGCGTAACTATAGAGAAGTATGTAGGCGTAGACCCATCCGTAGGTATGCTAGAGGTGGCACGCTCTAAAGTGGACTTCGCAGAGTTCATCGAGGGCAAAGCCCAAGCACTCCCTGTAGATGATGAGAGTTCTGATGTGATATCTATAAGCTATGGTATACGCAATGTGGTAGACCGTGTAGAAGCACTACAAGAGTTCAACCGTGCCTTGAAACCTGGGGGTTTGGTAGTGATACTAGAGTTCACC
>JAKIUE010000028.1 GCA_021647715.1 Sulfurovum sp. | reverse complement strand
GAACCTACTACTACCACAGAGATGAGAAGCGTATAGCAGACAACAACAGTTTGTTGTCTGTAGCTTCGGAACCGAAACGGTCGGAACGAAGTGTAGCCGTGGAGGAAGGCTCCATAGTAGCTCTCACAAACGAAGAAGGTATAGAAGTAGAAAACATCAGCTATGATGGACACTACGGTAAGATACTCAAACACACAAAAAAAGAAGAAACACTTAACCCTTATGGCTATACAGGAAGAGAGACAGACCAAGAGGACTTGTACTACTATAGAGCACGTTACTATGACCCAACAACACAACGTTTCCTGAGTCGTGACCCTATAGAGTTTGAGGCTGGGGATTTTAACTTTTATCGGTATGTGGGGAATGATCCTGTTAATTGTGTGGATCCAAGTGGATTGTGGAGTTTTGATATATCAAATGGTTTAAAATTTACAAAAGCTGAGAAAGAGGTCACGAGGCATGCTGTTGAGATTGGTATATGGGATGCATACAAGGGTGCTAAAATAGGAGAAGACACAATAAGCAAGGTTGATCACCTTATTAAAAAAGGAATTTTAAAATATCCCGTAGATGGAGAAGCAGATGCCTATAGACACTGTTTATGGAGTTGTGAGATGACAAGAGAATTAGGGAAAGATCAGGCAAAAAAATTTTTAGATAATCATGAAATATGGAATTATAAACCATATGTTCAAAAGAACGGTGTACATAGTGCATCGGCATCAATGATGGACACACATAATAATAGTGTTGGACAAGAATGTGCAATGAGTCCTATGGGTTGCAAGGATAGATGTATGCAAGAGGTTAAATCTAAAAAATCAAAACTAATAAAACTGATAAAGTAGAATGTAAAATGAAAAATAATAATTTCATACTCAAGTTATCAATTATTTTTAGTTTGGTCATCATTTTACTTTTGATTTTTTATACTTTTACACCTTTATACAAATTTGAATCATCTAAATGGAAGGCAAATATAGATGTAAGAGAAAATATGGTTGAGGATTTGATTAACAGTAAAATTTTAATAGGTAAAAATAGAAAAGAAGTGATTAGTATTTTAGGTTCAAATTTAGAAATGCGGAGCATTGACAATAAAAGTAATCTTAAGATTAAAACAAAACAAGAAATATTAAAGCCAATAGTAGATAGCCTTAAAGAAGAAATGAATAATTCTAGCAATAAAATTGTATATTATCCTATAGGAAAGCAATATTTTGCAAAATATTTATATATAAAATTTGAAAATCATAAGGTAGTTGACATTGGTATCATAGCTGATTAATGACTCTGTCTAAAAAATTATATTGGTCTGTCAACATTTTGATACAATATATAAATGCAAAATAAACCCGAAAGATAAAGAGGTACGATGACAACGACAACCCTTACATCCTTACCCCTCTCAGCCAACCTACGCTAAAATACCCCATGTCTAAAAAACCAAATACCCTTCCATTATTTCATGATAACACCAAAAGCTATGCACACCATTATGTCTATGACAATGAAAACATCATAGCCATACTTGACCTACACCAAAACAAACAACACCTAGCCACCATCGTACACCACCCCACAAGAACAGACACCCCACTAAGCATCACCAACCATGAAACACAAAGAACCTACTACTACCACAGAGATGAGAAGCGTATAGCAGACAACAACAGTTTGTTGTCTGTAGCTTCGGAACCGAAACGGTCGGAACGAAGTGTAGCCGTGGAGGAAGGCTCCATAGTAGCTCTCACCAACAGTGAAGGTAAAGAAGTAGAAAACATCACCTACGATGGACACTACGGTAAGATACTCAAACACACAAAAGAAGAAGAGACACTTAACCCTTATGGTTATACAGGACGTGAGACAGACCAAGAGGATTTGTATTACTATAGGGCTAGGTATTATGACCCTACGACGCAACGTTTCCTAAGCAGAGACCCTATTGAGCTTGAGGCTGGGGATTTTAACTTTTATCGGTATGTTTCTAATGATCCTGTTAACTTTGTGGATCCTAGTGGGTTGTATGTAGGTGTCGATGATGCAATTTTTGCTGGAGGTGGTGCTGTTATAGGGGTTATTGGTCAGGGTGTTTCTGATTTATGGAGTTGGGAATTAAGTGGTTGGGAAGACTACGCGGGTTCTGCTGTTGGTGGTGCGGCATTTGGAGAAGCACTTCTTTATACTGGACCAATTGGTGCCGGTGCGGCTGGTTCATTTGCTACGAATATTACTAAACAGGTTTTAAAAAATGAAACAGGAAAACAATGCGGTTACGACATAACATCTTTAGCAGTAGACACAGCTTTGGGTGGAGCAACAGGTGTAATACCAGGGATGAAAATTCCAGGAATAACAGCAGGTAAAGGAAGTATGAATGCCATTTATAATCAAATGACTACTAAATTGAAAAATGGACAAATATCAACAGTAACTGCTAAAACTGCATCTAAAATGTTTGCAGGAAGAGCAACTCAAACAGCTGTTGCAGAAGGTGTAGTTATTGGAGGAGGAATAGGTAGTTATGGTTCTCCTAAGGTTCCTACATATGGAGATATGGAAATACAACCTGGTTGTGGATGTCCATAATATAATAATGAAAATGATAACAATTAGAACTTCTAGACGGGTATATATAATTTTTAGTATTATATTTGGATGGATTCCCATTGGTATTATATTGTTATCTTATTCAAAAGGGACTATTGTAAGAGACTTGCCAATGATTGTTATTACGTTAAGCGTGTTATTATTAGTATATACCTTGTTAAGCATATATAAAATCACCTATGATGAAAATCAAATCAACTATAGAGGCCTATTTGGAATAAAAACTATTAATATAATGGATATAAAAAGATATAAAATTAAATCAACAGTTGATGCTACAAAACCCACGGTAGGACTTTATTTGGATACAGTAAATAAGAAATCAGAGATTGTTATTCCTGCTAATTTATTTACTTCTCAAAGTCTTAATGATTTAATGAACCACATAAATACTATTAATGGAAGTGCAAAAGGAAAAGCTAATGCAGGTAAATCAGTTTTTTCTTATAGGAAAAAGAAGAAAGTTTAAATGTCAAACCAAGAACAAAAACCCTCCTTTAAAGCTACCACATACCCTAACGGTACAAAAGAGCATTACACTTTTAATGAAAGTAAAGCGCTAGCAAGCCTACATACAGCCAAGAGAGACTACACCTACCAAAGAGATGCCCTAGGACGCATAGTAGCTCTCACAAACGAAGAAGGTAAAGAAGTAGAAAACATCACCTACGATGGACACTACGGTAAGATACTCAAACACACAAAAGAAGAAGAGACACTTAACCCTTATGGTTACACAGGACGTGAGACAGACCAAGAGGATTTGTATTATTATAGGGCTAGGTATTATGACCCTACGACGCAGAGGTTTCTAAGCCTTGATCCTATTGAGTTTGAGGCTGGGGATTTTAACTTTTATCGGTATGTTGGGGGTGATCCTGTGAACTTTGTGGATCCGACGGGGTTGCTTGAAGAACTTTGTATTTATAGTAATGTTTCTAAAAAATCTGGTTTTTCTAGTGGTCATTCATGGTTGAGGCATACTACTGAAAAGAATAGTACAAATTACGGACTTTGGCCGGATAGTCATCCTAATATTAAAGATAATGGAAATAAAAGTGATGTACGTATTGGTAAAGAAGATAAGTTATCTTATGAGGCATCATATTGTAGAATTATTACAAAAGAACAATCAAAAAAACTACAAGATATATTGAAAAAAAACCATACATGGAGATATACAAATACTTGTGCTTCTTTTTCTTCTGAGACTTTTTCTGAAGTAACTGGTGTTAATATTGATGCGAATGATAATTTTGGATTCGAAACACCTAGAAAAGTTACTGAAAGTATTGAAACTATTAAAAAAAATATTAGAAAAGGTAAATAAACATGAAAATATTAAGTATTGTTTTTGGAGTTATATTTATATCAGCTTTATTTATATATTACATTTCAACTAAAACAATTGAAATATCAAATACTGAATTTGAAATAGAATTTGAAAATAGTAAGATTCAACATTCGATCTATACATATAAACTTTTAGGATTACGAGATAATTCTATTTTTATGTCTAAAAAAGAAATGATACCTTTTTTAAATAAGTGGAAAGAGACAATTATATATACAAATTTTTACAATCTATCAAAAAAGACTCAAAAAAATATAAATCAAGTTATAGATAGTAGTTCAAATGATGGTAAAATAAAATGACTGTAGGTATATTGTCCCACCGTTGTCCTGCCCGAACTGCCCGAAGTAGCACTCTTATAAAAAACAAGCCATTTTTAAAATTTTGACGCATTTTTATTAGTATATGCCTTGATGTTATGTCATATTTTTAAAACCTTTTATATTAAATGATAAAAAATAACCAAAGAACCAAAGGGGTACGGTCACAACGACAACCCTCTCATCCAACCTACGCTAAAATAACCCATGTCTAAAAAACCAAACTTCTCTTTCTCTTCTTTTATCATTGACCCACTAGTGTGTCTCTTTGCCTAGGGCATCTGTTTGACTCAGTAACAAGCCCTCCTCAGTGTAGGTAAAGCTTTGGCATGTTTCATCAGGATGAGTGACAGCACTAAGGTGCCAGTTTTTATCATAGCAGTAGGTAGTGGTTTTTTCTTTAGTAGTATGGCTTATAGGGTAAGGGTTATCCCCTTCATAGCGATTGCTAAATACTTCTTCGTCGTTCATAGACTCCGAGAGAATGCGATGTTGCACATCAAGCTTACGTACCCGCATATTCTTACCACGTGTACGCTCTTTATAGGTACGGGTTTGTCTATCATAACTACACGAGTCACGTGTCCCATCAGGGTAGACGATACTCTCAATCGTGCCATAATCATCTAGAGTAAAAAGATGGCGTTTACCCTCTTTGTCTGTTTTACTGATGCTACCATCTTTACTCCATTGGTAGGTATAAGACATCTCTTTTTGCGTATAGCCTGAAAGTGAACCATGGTCTGCATAATCAAAGGTAAGCAGAGGTTCTTTATGGGCATTGTATACGGTACGTAAGTAGTGCTCATCTTCTACGGTAGCCTTGATGTCCATATAGTCATACTGCTCTATAGGGGTATCATTGTACGTTAGGCTTAACAAATACCCCTCTTTGTCATACGCAAAGTCCCAGGCATTGTCCAGATGGTCTTGGATATGCTTCACCAAGCCGAAGTCATCATAACTAAAGTAAAGTGCAGAGCCTTGGGTGTTTTTTACCTCTGCAATACGCGCACCTGCACGTGGGTGCTTGATGTAGCCAATGGTGATAGCATTTTGAGGGTGCTGTATATGTTTTATGCTAGTAAGTAGCCCATAACGATAGGTCTCAATCATCCCATCACGGTACTGAAGTATAAAGGTTTGGACCTCTTTTTGTGTGACGAGAACACCTAGGTTACCATGGTCTATATAGCTGTCATCAGAGGCTCTATAACTAAAAGCAAACCAACGTCCATCAGGGTGTATGAGTTTATAGTGTTGTTCGTCTAGCTTTTGGAATCTTTTTTCATAGCTACATGTTCTGTCAAACCCAAAGATACCAAAGCGTTGGGCACGGTTAATATAAAAAAGTTCTAAGTGTAAAGGCAACAAGCCCTCTAAAGGATAGAAGCTAAAGGTATGGAGACTTTGTGCAGTTTGCAGTACCACAGGTGAGCCTGTACGTGAGCCTAAGCTACCACTAGGTACATTACGTACAGCAGGGTTGTTAGAAGCAGGGATACCAGAGGCATCTCCTCCCAATACCGCAGAAGCCACAGAAGCAGCTATATCGCCCATCGCTCCCATGATACCTACACCTACACCTATGGTAGCATTCCCCAAGGCTTCCCATATATCTATATTATCGCGATTGGGGTGTTCTATTTTACCATCTATGGTGATGGCAGGAGCAGAGGGTGTGGACTTCTTTACGAGGGTACCAACGGTATTTCCTATGGTCGTCATCGTAGAGAGGTCTGCCCCTATAAAGTCACCCAAAGCCCCAGAAACTAGCTCAGATATCTTCCCAGTACCTAATCCACCTATATCAGCAGGGATAACCATCCACTGCATATCGGATTGTCTATGTGCACCTTTGCCATTGACACGTACAGAGGAAGAGGGTGATCCTGGGAAGGTAGTACCTGCAGTCATCGAAGCTTTCACGACCACGCCTAGAAGTACTCCTAGCTTGTCTCCTTCTACACGATTTGTATCCGACCCTTCTATATAGGCAGCACACTTATTATAGTTGACATTTTCACTGACATTTTCTGCACTACCTAGGTTGAAGTACACAGGAAAAGGTGTAGGGATAGAAGAAACGTTCAATTCGATAGAAGGGAACAAAAGGAGAATCAGATAATCACTGTCTTGTCTGGAACCTAGATTATTGGCCATGTGCTTCTCCTAAAAACTCTTTGGGAACAATCATATTTAATGTACAAGCAGTCACATCTTTTGAAGAGGGTATACGTGTTCTGTAACTTACATAAACAGCATTATTTTGCATATCTTCGTCCAAAATATCTACAATAACCGTGTCAATGTTCAAATAAAATGGGTGTTGTTTAAAATTATAATCTATAGAACCTTTAAAATGAAAATTTGGTATGTTAAATGATTGTTCGTATCTGTCTTTAACTAGGTTATAGAATATGATTTTATCATAGGGTTCAAAATAACCTTTGAGTTGTAAGTCTGGGTGTGCTGCATTGTTGTATTCCTCTTTATAATCATCTGGCATAAAAGGGTGCCTTTCTTTTATCCATGTATCATCAAAAGTACCAGCATAATCAATACGTGGTTTCCATGAACGACCTATAAATCCAAAACCCTCTGGAGGATTTGGCATATTAGGTTTGTTTATAGGTTCTTGTACAGATTCTATTTGTGGGGCTCTAAATAGGGTCTCTTTTTCTAAGAAAATTTTATCTACAACACCTACCCCTATTGGATTATAGGGGTTATAGATTAAATACTGTTGTTCTGATGATGGTGTGTTAGCAGTATATTTGGGGTTTTCTATCATACCACCGTTGGCATTTTCGTAGCGTAGGGCTACCTTTTGACTCTCTTTGCTTTTGGTAAAACTAAATCCCACAAGATCTTCTTGTATATTTCTTTCACCACGTACATTAAGCCATTTCTCCAGCAATACCGTAGGGGGTTGTTCATCAGCATACTTATGTTTACGTAGTACTTTTACCCCACATTCCCACTCAGGCAATGGTACGGAAGCATGTGCATAGGCATTGATGATTAAATCAGCATGTGGTTTATAGCTTACATAATCACTCTCAAACCTTATTGAAGAATGGTGAATGTCATCTTCATTATAAAATATATCTTGCCCAAAAAGGTCACCTTGTTTAGGATCAAGTTTTAATGACCAAAAACCATTTTTGTCAACCGAATCAAACAGATATTTTACACGCACAACCATAGAGAGATAAAGATTTTCATCATAAACCATAGTAGGCCACCCTATCGCTGGAAAAGGTGTGTAATTTTTAAAATCCATTAGTTTATATCTACTACTTCAGAACAAATCTCTACATGTTCTGAACCAATAATTTTGACATTTTTTCCCGAAAGAACAATCGTCCCATCCTTATCCATTACTAAAGAAGAGGCACCCGTTTTAATGACAATTTTCTTTGCGACATCAAGTTCATATGAATTACCTACTTTAGTTATCTTGGTGTCTCCTACTTCTTCTGTACTATAGGCTCCTACAGCTGTTTGTAACCATCCAAGGACAGTGAGTGCTTTACCCATAATAATACTCTCTGCTTTAAACATTAGAACATTTTCAATATGATTTTGTACGACTGTGACAAATTTATTTGCACCCACTGTTTCTCTTTGGTTATTTCCTACAGTGAGTGTTTGATTATGTACAATCGTTACATCTTCGTCATGCCCTACTATCTCAGTTCTATCATGCCCTATACGTATGGTATCATCATGACCTACCGTCTCATCTCTGTCACGACCAATAACCATCGTTTCATCACGGTCTATATTGACCTGTGAATCTCTAAGCACATGAAGCTTGTGGTCGAGTTCTGCTCGCATGTGTACTAACTCTTCCCCTGCTTTGTCTTCAAAGAGTAGGAGGTTATAGGTCTCATTGGTACCTGGCATAGACTGTGTTTTTATGTAAGATTTGGTCTTCATGGCAGGGACATCATAAGGTATTTTATTGTTACCATTATAGAGAGAACCTATAGCGATAGGACAATCAGGGTCACCGTTAAGAAAATTTACAATCACTTCAGTGTTTACCCTAGGAATAAACTGCGATCCCCACCCATTGCCTGCTGAAAAGTTAGTAAATCGTATATAACAGCTCGTAGGATAGTTAGGCTCAAAGTAAAAAATAACCCTTATGCGACCGAGTTCGTCTATATCTATAGTATTTTCCATACTTGGTAATGCCTCTAAAGGACTTCCATCAGAGACAACTGCCGTAACAGAAGAGGGGATAATAGGCTTAATGATATTATAAGGGGGAATATATATAGTATTTGGGGGTGTTGCTTCAAACTCTGCAATAAATTCGTATTGCTCAATAGTCCCTAAATCTTGCACATTTTCATCTAAGGCATTAGGGAAAAGCCCTTTTAGTTTGACTTTTGTAAAGATCGCTTCTGTACGTTTAATAATTTTTTGGTCAAAAAGTACACCACCATGACCTGCTTCTGTAAATAAAGAAAGACTTTTACCCACAATACGTTCAGAATCAGAATAACTTTTTAAACTTTGTTGTTTAATATAGTTTTTGATGTCCTTATCTCTAGGATGTTCAAGTCTATCTCTATGTATCATAATTTGTAAGTCATTACGCAGTTGAGAAGAATGACCATTATCTCCAAAGCTTTGACTCAGTGGTGCAGCACCATCTGCGGACATATATTCCAAAGAAGGGTTCTCAAACTCATAATAATCTTTTTGGGTATGGGTGACAGAGAAGTTTTTAGAGTGTGTGTAGTTACACCAATGTTCATCAGGCAACTTTGTATAGGCTTCATTAATATGTGTGAGTCTTGTGGGGTAAGGTATAGCATCACTTTGCATACGCAAAGTCATACCTTCTTGTTCACAAAGCATTTGTACAAACTCTAAGTCACTCTGTTTGTATTGGGTAGTATATTCTCTTACATTTGAACTTGCAGGGGGGATATTTGATCCAAAGTCAATATTGAGCAGGCCTGCATAACGACCTAATAAATCTGTAATAATATCTATGGGTGTCATCTCTTGAAAGATCTCGTAACGTTGGTCAAGTCCCAAGTAATACATAGGATGTACTACAGTTAATGTATAGAGAAACTGATCGGCTACTTTGTCATCTGCTTTTGCCCGAAATATTTTTCCATAGATATCTCTTTGATGTGATGGATTCTTTTCATCTTGAAGAAATAGATGTACATCTGTATCTACCAAATCTTCTACTTCTAGTTTATGCAAACTCGAAAAAGTAATGGCATACTCATATGGTTTACCTAAGGTATGTTCGCCCTCTATTTTATAAGTACTATAGGTGCCATCCTCTGTTTCAGGATTAGGTTTAGCCGAAAGAAGTGTTAGTCGAGCCTTTATCTTCTGTAAAAGTTCTTTTTCATGCATATATTTTCCTTAAAAATAGTTAGAGTCTTACAATTGTAGGTATAATTATTAAAACTATTTTAGTGAATGTTTACTTAAAAAAGGGGTATCATCAAAATATTTAAAGTTTGTTTAAATTATTGAGTTGTTTTACTAAGTTTTTATAATTTTTCACTTCATGCTCTTTTTTATAGACTATATTCTTAAATCCAAAAGATAAACTTTTTAGTATATATTTTTTCTTTTCTTCATGTAAACTTTTTATTTTACCTATGATAGCATTTGGTTGACATATATATATTTTTCCTAAAGTTGTTGATGGGCTTTCAAATGCTGAACCCTCTGTTAAAGTAAGTACTTCAATAAACTTATCTAAAGTTCTTTTATTAGGACTAGAACAATAATTTTTTGAAAAGATAGTCAATGCTTCAGTCAATTCTTTAAATTCATAGTTTGTTAGCAGCTCAGAGTTTTTCATATTTGTGCCATTATCTTGACTATATAATTTCATATATTTATTAAAAACGGGGATAACTTCTTTATCAAAAGTTTTAGCTTGCCCCACTGCTAAAAATATAAACAAAATAATAACAAATTTATACATGATACTCTCCTATTTAACTTGTAATCGTGTAGGACGATATTGAATATATGTATTCCAAAAATCAAGAGCATGTCTCTTGATACCTATACAACCTTGTGTACCAGGAGTGCCTCCATCAGGATGTATACCAAACCCTTTTCTGCCTTTTAGTAAAGAACTAGGTGCATATAAAGGGATAAAGAACCCTAACCCTGAAGGCATATTGAAACCTGCTGCCAATCCTTCGTGCAGATTATTTCCATTTGGGTTTTTTACAACATAATTTCCCCTAGGTAAAGCACCTTTTCCATGTGGACCGCTTACGGCCCTCCAAGTACCAAGTACTTTTCCATTAGAACCACGTAGCGTTAATGATTTACTTGTAAGATTATATTCAAGTTTACTCATCTTTTAATAGCCTTATTTGAAAGTATTAGGTACTTTTAAAAAATGAACAAATAATTTTTTAAAAGTACCTAAAATATGCAGTAAAGATAGACTTTTCTGCATATTTATGATTTAAGCTTACGCTCCAACACCTTTTCTCCAGTCATCTTCTGCAGATGTACCAGCTACTTCATGTGTCCATTCAATTTTTCTATATGCAAAAGATACATGCTCTAAAGGAGCAACATCTTTTTCAAACTCACCAAAAGTGTGTGGTGCATCAGGATTGATATCTAAAACAATTGCATCTGTTAACTTTACAGTATAAAACCACTCTAATTTACCAAGTGCATTGGTTCTATATTTTCTGATTTCTACTGTGCTTAATGTTTCACCATCTACTAATGCAGCCATTAAAAGTGGACTAGCTTTATCAAGTAATTTAGTGATGATTAGAGGACTATGTACTCTTTGACCTGATGGCTGACCAGAAAGTGGATCTCTTGGTATTGTAACATTGTGTGAATAGCCCTTAATTATGGACTCATTTTCATGACCCTCTTGCCATGAGTTACCTATAGATTCTTGGGTAAATGCGCCCGAAGTGATAAGACCTTGTTTTACGCCATTAACTGACATATACATTGGATTTTGCATAGTATTCCTTCTTATAATTTGATGTATTTTACTTCTTTAAAATATTGAAGTAATAGAGTAATCTTAGCATACTTTTTTAAAATCACAAAAAAATATATATGTGTCAGGTAACAATCAACAACATTTAAGTTATTAAACTTAAAGTTTATTCTATAAAAATATGTTAAAATATTTGTAAAATAAACATTAAAAATTGGAATACAAATATGCCAAAATATATTGCATGGAGAGAGGGGTTATTTATACGCCCTCAACACTTTCAACAAAATAATTACACTATAAATCTAGAAATGATGCAACGTAGTATTATGGGTGGGAGTAATAAATGGGGTCTATTTAATCTAGAAATCGATGATCAACTATTGGGTATGGGTAAATTATCTATTACTTCTGCGTCAGGTATTTTACCAGATGGGACACTCTTTGAAAGTAGTGATTTTCCAGAACATTTAACACTTGATATAAAGAAGACAGACAATGGAAAAGCGATTTATCTCTCACTTCCTTTAAATTATGCCAATGAAGATAATATTTATTTTGAAGAGCAAGAAGAGATGCCTACTCGATATGTTGCAAAGACACACAGAGAAATTTCTAACACAAATATGGGAGAAGAGAGCAAAGCAGATATTTTATTTGCTTATCCTAATTTTAAACTTAAAAGAGAAGATGAGAAAATAGATGGTTATACGAGTATTCAAATCGCATTAATAGGGAATGTAACTGTAAATAATATAGTGTCTCTTGATAAAGACTTCATTCCTACCTATTTACATCTTCATCAGGCTAAAGTACTTATGGAAAATATGCATGAACTCCAAGGGATGCTGCAATACAGAATTGAAAGAATCATTGAAAAAGTTTCAGGTAAGGGATTAGAGTCAACGGAATTACGAGATTATTTGATTTTGCAAGTTCTAAATAGAGTAAGCACAAGACTTCATTTTTTTGAAACACAAGAAAAAATACACCCATCTGAATTATATTTAGAACTCGTTACAGCTATAGGAGACTTATCGGTTTTTATGAAAAAAGAAAAGTCTCTTAAAGAACAATATACATACGTACACACGGAACAAAATAGTTGTTTTAATACAGTTTTTACAGAAGTTAAAAAATTACTCAGCTTAGTACTCGAAAGTAAAAGTGTGCTTATTCCTATTGACAAACATAACTATGGTTTGAGAATTGCCCTATTGAAAGATAAAGCTATTTTAAATAATTCATTTTTTGTATTAGCTATCTCTTCAAATATTGACGAAAATAAACTTAAAAAGCTTTTATTAGATAATTTAAAAATAGGTACAGTTGATGAAATTCGTAATCTTGTTAATCATCATCTACCAGGCTTTAGTATCAAACCACTTACAACAGCACCAAGGGAAATCCCATACAAAGTTAATCAAAGTTATTATCGTATCATTATAAAACCTGAAGATAAACAAAAGCTCTTAAAAACCTCTGGCATAGCTCTACATTATCCAGAAACAGAGATCCTCCATATAGATTTTCTATTATGGGCGATTAAAGAATCTTAGGATAAGTAATGTCAGAAGATGATAAAACCGTATTAATTCATATAGGCGACAGTAGTAATCCAACACTACATACTGTCACAGAAAGTCTTTCTCCTGCTCCTTCTGATTTTAGAAAGGAGGCTTTACAAGCCTATAGAAATACCTCTATACCTTTTATGTATTCTAAGCAAAATCAACCTTTTTTAAGGACTTTGCGTACACTGTATTTTGAGATATATTTAATAGAAAGAGGCGATAGTTCTTTAAACAGTACAAGATTAAGAGAGAAGATTATAGATATCATGGATAATCATATGAAATCTCTTGCAGAATTAGGATATGAAAATACACATATTATGATTATTCGTTATATACTTGCAACGTTCATAGATGAACTTCTAGGGGCTGTTCAATGGAAAGGGGCAGATGGATGGCTCAATCAATATAGTATTTTGGGTTACTACTATAAAGAGACCTATGGTGGAGAAAAGTTTTTTCAACTTTTAAACCAATTTGTGCAAGAACCTAGTCAATATATGCAACATATGAAACTTATCTATGTATGTTTGTCTTTGGGATATAAAGGTAAATATGCTCTCTTACAAAATGATAATGGTCAAGTAGAAAAAGTACGTCAAGAACTTTATGCGCATATAAAAAACTATAATATCGAAGAAGAAAAATTTTACAAAGATCATCCAGTATCTACAAAAAAACATAAATTAACATTTGATGTATCGTATAAACTTTTTCTCTTGGGTTCTTTACTCATGTTAGGTATTATTTATAGCATATTTACAAATATGGTTAAAAATAATGAAGACCATCTTATAGGGATATTGAATGAACCCCCTCTTGAAAAAACTGAAAAAAAAGAAGTAAGAAAAAAAGAAGTAGAGAAAAAACCTGAAAACAAAGTTATGAAAGTAGATATAGATGAAAACCCGTACGGTATTTAAAAATAGATTTTTTTGGTTACTATTATTTACTTTTATATTAGTAATTTCATTTATTTTCTTTGGACAACATTTAAAAATTTCTGCATTTGAAAAACAAATAACCCGTATACTTTATGGGTCTATTTTATTTTTTAGTGTAGTGATTTTCCAATTACTGTATCTTTTATTTACAAAACCAGAAGAGAGAGAAAAACGCTTAGCTCTAAGAGAAGCACGTAAAGAAGAGAAACGTATTGCTAAAGAAAAAAGAAAAAAGAAAAAGTTAGCGATAAAAACATTAAAGAAAAAATTTTATGACGCCTTAAAAGTAGTGCGTACATCAAACATATATAAAAAACGTGCCAGTTATAATTATGAGCTTCCTTGGTATTTAGTATTAGGAGGAGAAGATGATGAGCAAGAGTTACTTCTTAAAAATTCTGGCTTAGATTTTCCTAAAAATATTGAGTATAAAGATGAAGCAGACTTAAATGCGGGTAGTTTTAAATGGTTTTTAGCAGAGGAAGGGGTCTTTGTTACTATTCCTAAAGACTATATTACATTAGATAAAAATAATGAGTCACACCCAATCTGGTTAACTTTTTTAAAATTATTTAAAAAAGAACGGTGGAGAAGGCCTATCAATGGCATTATTTTTACCATAAATGCCACAGCTATTCTTAACAAAGATGAAAAAGAATCTAATGAATACGCAAAAGTTGTAAGAGAAAGAATAGCTGAAATATCTAAAACTTTTTCCTCAAAAATACCTGTATATATGATAGTCACTGGAGTAGAGACTATACCTGCATTTTATACGTTCTTCAACACCCTTACACTAGAAGAGAAACGTGAAATATTGGGCATTACTTTTGAAGATAATATCGAAAATATATCCAAAGAAGTTATTGAATCTAAAATTGCACATTTATTGCAAAAACTTGAAAATGAAACATTAGGTAATATCCACAGTTCATGGGAAAAAGAAGAAAGAAAGAAAATATTCTTTTTTCTCGAAGAGTTTCAGCATTTTTTAGTAAAGATAAGTACATTTGGAGAAAAAACATTCTCTAAGACGAGATACTTTTTACCATTAATGCTCCGTGGGATCTATTTTACAGATATTTCTCATGGCACGAAGACACATTATGCTTTAACCAAACATGGTGAACAAATTACCTCAGGTCTTTTTGTTCCTAAAATTTTTGAACGTCTCATCTTATCTGAAACCCAATTAGCAAGAGTTAATGATGAATATAGAAAAAAATTTACTTATTTTTGGTTAGCCTTTTTTACATTTTTAATTCTTGGTCTTGGTAGTACTATTTATTATTGGACAAGTTTTATTCAAGACGAAGCAGATGAAGTGAAGAAAATTGAAGATATATATGGTCAATATGTCTCTTTACAGGAGAACAATCAACCTAAAGTTACTTTAGTGCGAAAAGCAAAAGATTTAAAAGATGCTGTAGAAATTGGAAAATTAGGGGAAGATCCTAATGGAGAAGTAAATTTTATTACTGCTAAAGCAACGCTTACAAAGATTGCACATAAAAAGTTAGACAAAGTGCTTGATGCTATTTTACTTTTAGATGATACTACAAAGTTAAAAGTTGTTGGACATACAGATAGCATAGGGAGTGAAGAATACAATCTAGATCTTTCTTTACGAAGAGCTCAATCTGTTAAAGATTATTTTGTAGAACATGACATTGATGAAGAGAGGATAGTGACAGATGGGAAAGGTGAAAACAGCCCTCTTGCAAATAATCAAACAGTCGAAGGTCGGAGTTTAAACAGACGTGTAGAGGTATATGCTTATGGGTTAAGCAGTCAAGGAACAGATGAAGATATGGACTCTGGTTATAAAGAGTCTTATGTCATTGAAAATCATTTGAGTGATTTACAACGTATTTTGGCTATGCTAGATGCATTAAGTTCAATGAGACGAGATGCTAACGATACTATCTATAGAGAGGTATGGAAACCAGGATTCTGGAAAGTTGCTCAAAGAGATGCGAAAGTAAAAGTACTCTATAAAGAAAGTTTAGAATCACTCTTGCTCCCTAGAGTTGCTACCATTATAGAAAAAGAATTACTTGACAATATAAATGATAAAAAAGATGTACAAGATAACTTGAAAGCATATCTAATGCTTGCAGATAGTACGCATCGTGACAAGACATTTTTATCAAATTATATGTTAGATAGATGGGGCAACTTAAAAGACACAGAAATACAAAGGTTCAATACGCACTTCGATAATCTTCTATCCCTACATTTTAAACCAGCGAAATTACAACAAAAAAGTATTTATAAAGCAAGAAAGAAAATCTTGTCAAATGCAGGAACAGCTGGATTTATCTATAGTATATTACAAAAAGAAGTCCAAAAGAAAGGATTGTATGATTTTCAATTCTTAGAAGTTTTAGATGCATTTCCAAATTCCTTGAGAGGTGCAGACTATAAAATACCTGGCTTTTATACAAAAGATGGATATCAAAAGATCATTCTGCTAGAAGCACGATTTATTGTGAGACAGGCTATGGCTAAAAACTGGATATTAGGTAATATAGAAACAGTCAACGATAAAGAAATATCCAGAATTTATGAAAAAGTATTAAATTTGTATTTCATGGATTATAGAAAGTATTGGACTAAAGCACTTACGCAGTTACATGCACCAACGTTTAAGACCAGCACAGAGCTATCAGAGCAGCTAGAACTTTTTAGTTCAAACTTATCTCCTATTGTTTATGTTTTACGTGCATTTAAAGAAAATACTTTTTTACTCACGCCTAAAGAAGAGTCAGAAGCAGCATTAAAGAAAAAATATGAGACGGGCTTAGCTGCAACTGAAGTAGTTGGTACTAGACTAGGAGGGATTATTGATAGAACACAACGTCTAGGTACTAAAACAATGCAGGCCTTTGCAAGTGATAGTATGGTACATGATTTAAGAAGTATATTCAAGCCTTATCATGAATTACTTGATAAGAAAAATGCTCCTTCTCGTAAATTTAAAATTGTACTTCGACATGTTGAAAAAGTCTATCAACAAATGTTGACGGTAGATACTGCACCAAATCCTAAACAAATAGCTTTTGATATCATAAGAAAAAAGAAAAAAAGTAATTTTAACTCATTTAAATTAAAAAGTAATTTATTGCCTATGTCTTTATTGACATGGTATAACCAATCATTATCAAGTAGTTGGCAATATTTTATAAAATTAGCTGATGAAGAAATAGATAAAACATATAATGATGAAATTTGGACATTTTATACAGAAAAAATAAAAGATAGATTTCCTCTAAATACTAAAACAGAAAGTTATATCACCCTAGATGACTTTACTGCCTTTTTTAAAAAAGGGGGGCTTCTAGATAAGTTTTATAAAGAAAAAGTTACGCCTTTTGTTAAAGTTGATTACAGCACAGGCAAATTTAAATTAAGATCTATGGATGGAACAAGAATTACTATAGATAAACAAATGATAAAATCCATGATATATGCAAAAAAAATACAAAAACTTTTCTTTCAATCTGATACAAATAAGTTACACTTTCAAGTTAATATATCTCCACATAAATTAAGTCCAAACCTTGCCGCTATGGATATTATTTATGAAGATCAAGAACTACTTTATGAACATGGTCCTATTCAAAGTAAAGAATTTATTTGGCCTACACAATATACAAGCAGTATTGCAAAATTCACTTTTTATGATATAGATAGTGACAGAGTAGTCAAAGTACGAGGAAAAGGTCCATGGGGACTCTTAAAGCTATTCTCTAACTTAAATAAAAAGATGATAGGTTCTTCTAAAATGCGTATTAGTTACAGAAAAAATGCATATTTTGGTTCATTTGATGTTGAGGGAAAGATTGTCTCTTTCTTTCATAAAAATAGTCCTATAAAACATTTTAAATTAAATAAAAAAAATTAGAAAGTAATTCAACATGCTAAAAGATATAACTGAAAACCGTCCATGTGGTGAGGATATAAAATATGATGACAAATATATAGAAATTGAAACAGAAGTTGAAAAAGACTTTAATGTCGCTAATACAGGCGAAACAAACTGGGAAACTGTTATTATCAAAAGTGAGGATTTATTGCAGCATCAGACCAAAGACTTAAAACTGCTTTCATATTGGCTATATGCACAAAAAGAATTCAATGGATGGGATGGGTTCCTAACTTCCTTTGAGATGTATACACAATTGCTAATGCAATACAACAAAGAACTATATCCCAAATCAGAAAAACGTAAAATTAAAATTTTAGAATGGCTAGAAAATATTTTAGAAGATAAACTATTACAATCTTTAGAGAAGTTTAATAAAGAGCAATTACAACAGCTTTCCGATATTTTGAAAGCATTTGCGACTGCGATCCCTCTAACAACAAGTACTGAAAATACTTTTTTTAAAGAAACAGAAAAAAAATCTTCAGATATGCTATTCGACATAAAAAGAAAAGAAGATGAAAAAAAAGAAATGGAGAAAATGCGTGCTGAGGAATTATTAAAACAAAAAGAAGAAGAAACACTTACAATAGAAGCACAAAGATTAAGGCGTTCAGAAGAAGAAAAGATTATAGAAAAGTTTTCAACTACAAATACTACCCAAACTCTAGATGAGAATATGGCACTATCTTCATCAGATATGGATAATTGTATCACCACGATACGAAATATAAGTGAGTCTCTTCTTAAAAAAGCACCCGCAGACTACTTATCGTATAAATTATTGTTTTCTCTTGGTGAAATATTACTTGAAGAATTTTTTATGCAGCAAAGTAGTACCAGTAATGATTTAATCCCAAGCGAAGATATCATTAAAGTAGCGAGAAATCTTGAAAATAATAACATATCAATAGAACAACTTAATGCGCTTATAGAACAGTTATTAATTCGTCCTAGTTGGATTGAAGGTTACTATATTATATCAAAAATGCTTTACAAGTTAATGAGAAAAAATGACGCCGCAAAGCTTGAAAATATGCTCTTTACTTTTTTATACAGAGAGGAAGATAAGCTAAATAAAATAAATATGATTCCTGATACAATGCAAGAATGGCTACAGACTAAAATATTATCGTTAAAAAATGATGGTGATAATACCCTTGAGTATCAACATGTATATCAAGAGGTACTGAAAATAAAAAATGAACAAAATGAACAAAATGCGTTACTCTTATTAGAAGATTATTATTATAAAGCTAAGAGTGAAGAATCACGCTTTAGATGGAAATTAGTTTTAGTTGATTTCGCCTTAGAAGTAGGAGACAAAAAGGCGGCATTGTCGTTATTATTGGAACTGGAAAAATTAATAGATATGTACGCCATTCATCAATGGCAACCTGAATTGGCAATTAAAACATATGATACAATATTGCAACCTATACTCTCGCAAGAGCTAAAAGTAGAAGTAAAAGAAAGAATTTATAATAAATTAAGTATACTAGACATAAAAAAAATAATTGAACTCCACTAAACAAAGGAAAACAAATGAGCCAAAAACAATCTGAATCACCCAAAGAAAGAATAAATGTTACCTATAAACCCGCTACTGGAGATCAAAATGAAGATATTGAAATACCATTTAAATTAATGGTACTTGGAGACTTTAACCCTAATGAAGAATTTACTACTGTTGAGGATAAAAAACCCATAAGTGTTAATAAAAATAATTTTAATGATGTCTTACAAGAACAAAAACTTACATTAGACATGACAGTGGATAATAAACTAACAGGGACAGAAGAAGATACGCTTAATTTACAAATTAATTTTAATAGTATGAAAGACTTCTCACCTGAAAATATTGTAGAACAAGTTGATGAATTAAAAAAATTACAAGAATTACGAGAATCTTTAATGTCATTAAAGGGACCATTAGGAAATATACCAGCATTTAGAAAAGCAATTTCAGATGCCATTGATAACCCAGAAGCAACTAAGAAATTGTTAACAGAGTTGGGTATTGAACAAAGTGATAGTGAATAAGGATGAATAAAATGAATAAAAGCTCAAAAACTTCAAAAGAAACACTTACAGATAATAGTCCTCTATTAGATAATATAATCTCACAAACTAAATTAACACAAGATGATGAAGGTTATCAGGCTGTTAAAACTGGTGTAAGTGCTTTAATAAAGCAAATGTTATCTTCTGATGATACAGAAGTAGTAAATAAAGATGTCGTTAATAGTATGATCGCTGAAATTGATAGAAAAATGAGTGCCCAAATGGATGTAATATTACATAACGAATCATTTCAACAACTAGAGTCGAGATGGAGAGGGTTATACACGCTAGTGAGTCAAACTGATTTTAGACAAAATATTACTATTGACTTACTTAATGTAACAAAACATCAACTTCAAGATGATTTTGAAGAGAACCCAGATATTACACAAACAGGTCTATATAAACATGTGTATACTTCTGGCTATGGCCAATTTGGAGGAAAAACTGTTGGTGCGATGATTGCAGATTATGAGTTTAGTCCAGGGAATGCAGATATCAAATTTCTCCATAAAGCTGCAGCAGTAGCAGCTATGGCGCATGCACCGTTTATTACTGCTGCAAATGAGAGATTTTTTGGTGTAAATACCTTTGAAGATTTACCAAATTTAAAAGATATGGAAGATCTGCATAGTGGTCCTCAATTTGCTGCATGGAGAGGGCTTAGAGAAAATGAAGATTCTCGATACCTTGGTCTGACACTCCCTAGATTTCTTTTACGACCACCTTACGACCCTGAAGACAATGCAATAAAAACATTTAACTACAAAGAAACAATTGATGGAAAACATACAAACTATTTATGGGGAAATACAGCGTATGCCTTTGCTACAAGATTAACGGAAAGTTTTGCCAATTACAGATGGTGTACAAATATTATTGGACCTAAAGGAGGAGGAGCAGTCAAAAATCTTCCTGTACATACCTTTAAGAGTATGGGTGATCTCGAGATGAAAATTCCTACAGAAGTACTTATTTCAGATAGAAAAGAGTATGAAATCTCTGAATTAGGCTTCATACCTCTTACTATGAGAAAAGATAGTGATAATGCTGCATTTTTTGCTGCAAATTCTGTACAAGTACCTAAAAAATTCCCAAATACACCAGAGGGCAATAAAGCTGAAATGAACTACAGACTAGGCACACAATTACCTTATCTTTTTGCTGCTACACGTATGGCACACTATATTAAAGTTATTCAACGTGAATATATAGGGTCATGGAGAGAACGAAGTGATTTAGAGACAGAGTTAAATAACTGGATTAGACAATATGTGGCAGATCAAGAGAGTCCACCAAGTGGAGTACGTAGTAGAAGACCATTTAGAGGTGCAAAAATTGCAGTAACAGATGTGGCTAACAATCCAGGTTGGTATGGTGTTAAAATAGACTTGCGTCCTCACTTTAAGTATATGGGAGCAGATTTTGAACTTTCTCTTGTTGGTAAACTAGATAAAGAGTAATCTTTCTTTTATGTATGAAGGAAGTTTGTTTGAAAAATTAACAGGTACTTTTGCCGATATTGCACATGATGAAAAAGAATCATTATATTTGTCTATCGCCAATAATTTAGCGTATATATTTACCACAAATGTTGGTAGCTCAGAAGCATGTATCGACTATGGAAAACCTGAATTAAATGATGTTAATTTAGGTTTAGAAGAATCACTGTCTAATATTAATGTAGTTTTTACAGACTCAATCTTGAAATATGAACCTAGACTTTACGATGTAAACGTAAAATCATCTACAGGTTCACAAAATCTAAGTAAAATACATATTATAATAACAGGCTATATGAGAGCCAAAAATGAAGATCATCGTGTTGAATACACTGCTGTCATTTTAAACGATGGAATAATAGAGGTAAAAAGATGACGATTAATGAGTATTATGTCCAAGAATTACAAGCCTTACGTATATTAGGTGCAGAGTTCTCAGAAAAAAATCCTGGTCTATCTTCATTTCTCGCAAGAAAAGGACAAGACCCAGACGTAGAACGTTTACTTGAAGGTTTTTCATTTTTAACAGCTAGGCTACGCCAGTATATGGGAGAAGAATTACCTGAAGTCTCTCATACACTTGCCCAGCTTTTATGGCCAAATTATTTACGACCTATCCCTTCTTACAGTATCTTACAGTATAGTCCACTCCTAAAGGCAGGTAGAAACAAACTTATACCTAAAGGAGAGGAAGTACAAGCCATACATCATGAAGATAAAATAAATTGTGTTTTTAGAACATGTTATGACACAGAAGTATTGCCACTAGATATTACAAATGCCCAGTACTATACCTCTGGTGAAAATAGTACCATAGAACTAAATTTTAAAACAAATGACAATGTTTCTTTGCAAGATTTAACTTTTGATAGCTTAAGACTGTTTATTGGTGACCATGAACATGTGTCAAACCATTTATATCTTTATCTTATGAATTACGTAAAAGACATAGAAGTCATAGTTAAAAAAGAGACTGCTACTAAAACATTACAAAGTAACGCTATTTCAGCTGTTGGGTTTGCAGAAGGGCAAAATATTCTTCCTGCTTATAAAAATGTTTTTCATGGATATACACTACTCCAAGAGTACTTTTGTTATGCAGATAAATTCCATTTTATAGATATATCTAACTTAGATGTGCTTCAAGAATTTTCAGAAGAACTTTTAGAAAGAAGTTATACATTTAGTATCAAAATAAACTTTACAAAAAAATTACAGATTACAAAAACTATCACAAAAGCTAATTTTCAACTCTATTGTACGCCTATTATCAATCTTTTTGAAGCAGAAGCCATACCAATAAAAAAAGGTTTAGAAGAAGAGTATGAAGTTATACCAGCCAATATGGAATACAGAAAAAGCGAAGTATACCAAGTAAGTAAAATTCATGGATGGGATAGTAGAATTAATAAATATCATAAGTATTTACCTTTTGAGTCTTTTCAGCATACAAAAGAAAATACAGAATACTACTACACAAGAGTAAAACTTTCCACAGATGAAACCCGCACAAAAACATATATACGGTTTAATCCTGCTTCAATTACCTCTAAAGATATTTATGAAGATGATGTAACTATCTCTTTAGATATACAAGTCACCAATAGAGATTTACCTTCTACACTTAGTTTGGGTGATATACGTTCTAATACCTCAAAGTCAACTATTTCTGGCGTATCCTTTAAAAATATAACCGTCCCTTCAAAAAGTTATATTCCTCCGATTCGTGGAGATTTTCTATGGAGAATTATATCAAATATGTCTCTGAATTATTTGGCTTTAGATGATATACAAACATTACGGAATGTTCTAGAGGCTTATGATTTTATAGGTGCAAATGATATGATACAAAAAAAACAAACTGAAAATATTTTAAGTGGTTTAACAGATATTAGTAACAGAACAAGTGATATGATTTTTAAAGGACTTCCTATTCGTGGAGTGATTAGTGAACTAAAATTAAATTCAAAAAAATTCTCTACTTTAGGAGAAGCCTATCTTCTCATCTCTGTTCTTAATGAGTTTTTCTCTCTTTATTGTACAACAAACTCTTTTCATAAATTAGAAGTTTTAGTAGATAAAAAAGAACTATTTATATGGGATGCTCGTATGGGTAAACAAGTGTAAGCCTCCCCATAAACCAAACCACTCTACGCAGAATCACTCTGTTCTAAATTGTACTTTTCTAAATATTCAATAGGACTTAACTTGCCTAATTTAACTTCGGGTTTGACACCTTGCTGCACTCACTAGGTTTAGCAGGTTATGAGGCTGGGTATACCCATAACTTATGAGGCTATTGTCTTTATAGTGTGTTTGCAACAATTGATTCTCTTGGGGTGCATAGAGGTATCGTATCTCTTCTAGGTAAGGGGAGTCTTCTAGCT
>JAKIUE010000128.1 GCA_021647715.1 Sulfurovum sp. | reverse complement strand
TATTTTAAAAGAGGGTTCACCTTTGAGTTCTGTGGAAGATGTAAAGTATGAAGTGATAGATGATGCTGTATTTCATACAGATGGTTTTGAGATAAGGAAATAAAATGGCTAGTGGATGGGGATGTCAATTTATGGGAACACATGAAGGTGATAATGAGTGGTGTTTAAAGCTTCATCATCATTGTGAACCTGGATGTAAGGGGTGTATTATTGCTGGACAAGTAGCGTTTACAGAGCCTAATATATCTAAAGAACAAGAGAAGAAAGTCAAAAAAAGGTCTGATAATCCTTTAAAGAGATAGTTTTATTCTATCTCTTTTGCAAATTTTGCTTTAAGTTTTGCTAATTTGGGTGGTATGACAGCATTACAGTAACCTTGCATAGGATTTTGTCTATAGTAATCTTGATGGTAGGCTTCTGCTTTGTAGTAGCACTTTAGAGGTTCTATAGTGGTTACTATAGGGTCACAATAATCAGATTGTGCGGCTTCTAGTGCAGCAATTGCGGCTTCTTTGGTCTCTTCATTTGTGTAAAGAATAGTAGAACGATATTGGGTACCTCTATCACCTCCTTGTTGATTAAGTGTCGTAGGGTTATGTACTACAAAGAAAATATCTAATAAAGTGTCTATTGTGATGATGCTATCATCATAGGTAATTTTGATGACTTCTGCATGTTCTGTAGCCCCTGTACATATTTGAGTATAGGTGGGGTCAAGGGTTTCTCCGTTTGCATAGCCACTTTCAACATCACTCACACCTCTAAGTGTTTCAAATACTGCTTCTGTACACCAAAAACATCCGCCACCAACTATGAGTTCTTTTATTGCCATTTTATTTCCTTTTTAAATGATTATATATTTAATTTGCTATAATATCTAAAGTATTAGAAATTAATCTGTATTCTAGGGGTTTTAGTATGAATGTAAATGTTGTGTGTCCACAGTGTCTTAAAGTAAATCGATTACCTAAAAAAGAGACCTATGCTAAAGCAAATTGTGGTGAGTGTAAGGCATCACTTTTAGATGCCAAACCAGTGATTGGTAATGCAAGTATTATGGCTAAGTATGTTGCTAACTCAGACTTACCAGTAGTTGTAGACTTTTGGGCACCGTGGTGTGGCCCATGTTTACAGATGGCACCACACTTTGAAAAAGCGGCAACTGCATTTGCACTTAAAGCACAGTTTATGAAAATAAATAGTGATGATGAACAGACATTAGGTGCTAAATATAATATAAGTGGTATCCCCTGTGTCATACTGTTTAAAGAGGGAAAAGAAGTTGACAGGTTTACAGGAGCTAGAGACAGTACTCAGATAGAAGCTTGGGTAAGGAAATATATTTAAATATGGGTAAAATATTATTATTAGAAGACGATGCAAATCTTAATGAAACAGTGACAGAATTCTTAGAAGAAGAGGGTCATGAAGTCATTTCTGTGTACGATGGACATGAAGCACAAGAAAAATTGTATGAGAGTAAGTATGATTTGCTTTTACTTGATGTCAATACACCTGGTATGAATGGTTTTGACCTTTTAAAAGAAGCTAGAACGCAGAAGGTATTGGCACCTGCTATTTTTATCACTTCTCTTGATTCTGTAGATGATTTGGAAAAAGGGTATGCCAGTGGGTGTGATGATTATATACGTAAACCATTTGTACTTAAAGAACTTAAAATTAGAGTAGAGACACTTTTAAAACGTGGTTTCTTTCATGAAGAAAAAGAGACAATTGCTATTTCTCAGAGTATCTCTTATGACATAGAAAATAATGAACTCATTATAGATGACAAAGTTGTATCATTAGGGCATAAAGAATCAAAATTACTCAAACTATTTATGAAAAATGACGGAACAGTTATCGCGCATGAACGCATTTATGAACATTTATGGGATTATGACGAGGATCCTAGTGATACAGCACTGCGTACCTACATAAAGAATTTACGTAAAATAATAGGCAAGGAAAAAATTGTTAGTATCAAAAAGCAAGGGTATAAATTCATTTCTGAGATCTGAGAAGAAATCACTTTTTCGTTTTTTAACACTCTATATTACGATGATTGTTTTGATGATTGTCTTACTATCTGTTTATTATTACCAAACACAAGAAAAACTGATGCTTTCAAATGAGAGGGCATCTCTTTTTAAGTATGCATATATTCATGCAAAAAGAATGAAGGTATTACACCATTTTTTTGATGAACGAGTCAAGTATCCTCGAGACCCTCGTTTTACATCGGCTATATATGATGTAGAATTTAAAGAAATTTTCTCTTTGTTAGAAAATAAAAATGTACATTTTCATGAAGAGATTTATAGACTAGATAAACATATTCATTTTATAAAAAGCTTAGATGACTTTTATCTAGGAACAAAATATATAGTGATTGAAGTTGAAGACGATGGTACATGGAAAGAGGTTATTTGGAAAAATATCTTAGGTTATGGCATAGCTTCATTTTTATTTTTTCTTCTCTTTGGACTTTATTTGGCAAAACTCTTTTTAAAGCCGATGCGTGATTCTATTGTGTTGCTTGACAGGTTTATCAAAGATACCACCCATGAACTGAACACTCCACTGGCTTCAATACTCGCAAATATAGAGATGATGGACACAGAAGTGATGGTTGATAAAAACAGAACAAAACTAAAACGTATTAATATCGCAGCAAAAACAGTATCAATGCTGTATAAAGATTTAACATACCTTACTTTAGAACAAGAAAAAAAGAATAAAAATGAACATATAAATATACAAGCGCTGGTACGTAATAGAGTAGAGTATTTTGATATTTTAATGCACTCTAAGCAACTTCAATGTAAGTTAGACTTAAAAGAAGCAATGATATTTATGGATAAGCGTAAATTGACAAGAGTGATTGATAATTTAATATCTAATGCAATTAAGTACAATAAACGTCAAGGTATTGTAGGTATTATGCTTTCTCAAGGTGTACTTACAGTGTGGGATACAGGCATAGGCATAGAAGAGAAAAAAATACCTTTTATGTTTGATCGTTATATGCGATTTAATGATAGTGAAGGTGGTTTTGGTGTTGGTTTAAGTATTGTGAAAAAAATATTAGATGAATATAACATTGACATTCAAGTGACTTCAAAATTAAATGAGGGTACAAAAATGGTATTAACATGGTAAAAAAATTATATATAGTGTGTTTATTTATTACAAGTGTATCTGCACAAGATATCTTTGAACGTAATTGTATCCCTTGTCATCAGAGTTTACCAGCTTCTTTACATGATATGTTCAAACGATATTTGTTGACATATAGCAGCGAGACAAATATGAAAGCTGGGATTAAACATTTTCTTCGTTACCCCTCTAAAGATATTTCAAATATGTCAGATCTTTTTGTAGATAATTTTGGTGTTAAAAAGAAAACAACACTTAGTACTGAAGAGTTAGATAAAGCAGTAGATATTTATTGGGAAAGATATAAGGTTTTTGGTAAATTAAAGTAATTCTTTACATGCAAATACTTATTTTCACAATCATTTCACAATTGCATGTTATTCTCTTTTCGTAACTACTAATTTTAAAAGGATGATATGATGAATAGATTAACTACAATTGCTCTTTCGGCGCTGCTAGGGTTAGCAGTATTCTCTGCAACTGCATCAGCAGATGTTAAAAAAGGACAAAAAATTTACCTAAAAAAGCTCAAAGCTAAATGTGGTTTTACAGGTGCAAAGTTTGCACATAAACATACACAAGATGAGTGGGAGAACCTTAAAGAATCTGGTAAATTTGGTGCTGAAGTGACAAATATATGTCCTAAAGCTACAATTAAACCTAAATATGAAAATGACGTATATGATT
>JAKIUE010000027.1 GCA_021647715.1 Sulfurovum sp. | reverse complement strand
TCTCCTAGGGGGTTGGTATGGCTAGTGAGGTTACCACTGAGGTTATACGTCAAAGTACTTACCCCTCCAAAGGCATCTTCTATCTCTACAGGGTTACCGCTATGGTCTCTGGTGTAGGTGATGGTTTTTTGGTTAGGCAGGGTCTCTTTGGTAAGGTTACCTCGTCTATCATACTCTAGGGTCGTTCTTCCCCTACTGTCTTCTATAGTCATAGGTTTATGGCGGTGTCTATAGTGAGGGGTATAGTCAATACGGTCTTGTTTATTCGCACTATAGATCAAGAAGCCTTGACTATCATAACTAAAGGTTTGTCTGTCCCCTCCTGCGTGGCGTATCTCTATGAGTTGCCCATTGCCATCGTATGTCATGTTGGTCTCTTGATGCAGGGCATCTTCTTTGCCTATGAAGTATTTGTCTTTATCAAATTTGTAGCGTCTCTCTCTTCCTAAGGCATCCACCACTAAGGTCTCTTCTTTTTGATAGTCAAATGTCCATACTTGTCCTGTATTGGTACTATTTTTAAGCACCCTACCTTTAGGTGTATATTGGCTGTATTCATAATAACTCTCCAAGCCATCAGGTACCCCATGTGAGATCATGATATGGTTTTGATAGCTAAAAGTTCTTAGCAGCATCTCCTCTTTACCGTGTACTGCTATAAGGTCATTCTCTTGAGAGTAAACATAACGCACAAGAGGGATGAGACTCGCTGGTTGTGTTTCATGGAGTCCATACGTCTCTAGGCATCTCTTTTTACTTTTTTCATCTGCACTAAACGTCTCTATACGTGCTACACGAAGACGCTCATCAACACTATGGTAGTGTAGCCCTAAGAGTGTGTCTTCTGTCTCTAGAAGAGTGCTACCAAGCTCTGTGCTATCAAATATCAGCTCTTCTAAACCTAAAAGTCTATGTGTGGTACCTAGGAGTTTAAAGAGTCTATGGTTATCTAGGGCGATAAAGCTAGGAAAGTGGCGTTCTTGCGTATATAAATACTCTATCGCATTATCATTATGATCTGTAATACGTACCAGTCTAAACAGTGCTTCTTTGGCTTCAAAATGATAAAAACGACCTGATTTAGAGAGGACGTAGGTATCGTTCATGGTTTTTTTAAGTTCTAAGGCACCTTTAGGCACAAGGTAGCTTTGTCCTACTTCTAGTAAAGGAAAGTAATCTTTTTTTCCATACGCATCATACACACAGATACGATCATCCAGCACTTCTAGTCTCATCCCAAAATCAAAGCTCCACCCCTGCCCCAACATCCCCTCATAAGGCTCATCAGAAGCATAGGTACGTCTAAACACCAAAGGCAAAGGTGCATCTACAAACACATCGGGCTCTTCTGTGAGGATTTTACAGCCTAAGATGGGATTTACAGGTGCCCCATCTAGGGGACAGGTTTTTCCAGGTTGAGATCTATTGTTGCATGACATTAGTATTTTCCTTTAGCACATATTTTTCTATCTCTTAATTAAATATTCGCCCTAGTGCATTATCAATAGTTCTATCTACCTTATTATTAGCCCTATTTTCTGCCTTATCTTTTATTGAAGAAACTTTATCATCTGCCCTATCCTCATAACCATTTTCCTTCTTATGTATTTGTTCTTTAGGTTCAACATATCCCTCTTTCTCTGGAGAAATGATAGAACTATTATACTCCACCACTTCTATTTTTCCTGTTTCTATTTGTCTTCGTGTTTTCGTCTCTTGTGTAGATGCATACTTAGGTTCACGAATCACCTTAATAGTATTGGAAGCTTGTATGTTTTCATTACTTGACATACAGCCAGTAAGCCCTATAATTAAGAGAGACTCCACTACTAATATAAGTATCATTTTCATTGAAATATCCTTCCAAGTGTACGATCTATTCTATTATCAATCGCTCTATCAGCACGACTTTCAGCACCCTCTTCAATCCTATTTTGTATCTTTGTAATTCTACCATCCATTGCATTACTTTCTTTGGTATTTTGTCTTATTCTGGTTACTGCTTTTGAAGTATACCCATTAATCTGACTTAACTTCAGTGCAATGTTATTATCTCCCTTGGTACTGACTGCTCGTATATATCTCCAGTTATCATTGTCTTCGACATCTTTAAACCCAATCACCAATGCATAATACTGTATATCCTCTGTAAGTCCCACTTGAAATATTTCAGTACTATTTGGCGTCAATAGCGTCTTAGCACGACTAACCAACTCATCATTCCAATTTATTTTTTTACTGTCAACCAGTTCAAAATAATCAAGCTTTTTAAACACTTCATTTGATTTTAACGTGAAAAAATGTATTGACAGAGGCGTTTTTGTATCTGCAGCAATCACCTTTACATTTAAAACAGAGTTAGCAGACGAAGGTTGTTTTTGGCTACAAGCTGCCAAAAACACAAGTATCATACTCACTAACGTAAAGGAAAATATTCTTTTCATTGTTTATGTCCTAGATTTAAAGTTTTTAACACAGACTTGTACTCATTTTCAAAATCTATTGTATCCACATCTTCTGTGTTTCTAATAGTATCTAAATATCTAAATTTTTCATAATACGCATCCCAAGCTAAAGCTTTTTTATTACTTAACTTTTTGTTCAGCAAGCCATCTCGCTCAAAAGAGAAATATAGTTTTTCTGGAGAAAATATCTCTGCATCTCTTAGTTTTATATTCGTATACGCTGTATAAAAAGCAATATTGTGTGTATTAAGCTCATGAAAAAGATTTTTGATATGTCCACTAAATGGTTGTTCCATTTTATACATATTTGAAAAAATATCTTTTGAAGCATTCATGTCTTGCAGAGGATTACTGCTTTTCTCTTCTGTTTCTCCCAAGTAAGATTTTATGGTCTTTAATGATTGCAGTGTTGTTTTTGAATACTCTACTGTCACACGTAACAACTCCGCGATTTCTGTAATAAATATTTCTTTTTCTTCTTTCGTCATAGCATCACTATCTACCCCTAGCTTTGTCGTTAGTAAGCTAAAAAGTTTATCGTTTCCCTCTACAGGTGTATTTTCATACGTGGTAGGTTCATCCTCTTTTTCTTCAGATATTGATTCACCAATATGTGCATGTAGTGTATTTTCCATATGATCCACAAAAGGAGTATCCTCTTTTATAATACCCGTATCAAATTCTGGTAAAATTTCATTGCTTGAATTACTGTCATTATTGATAAGAGAAAGGATATCTTCCTTTTCTCTATTAGGGTTAATCACCTCAAATGCTTTCTCTGTACTATTTCCCATAAAAAATTGATCTGGAATACCAAAATCTTCGCCCGCTTTATTGCTCACTTGTTCTAAAGGATTTTGCTCCATAAATGTATTATTTGCTATTGTTACAGCAATCTCATACTCTCCTATAAGAAGCACAGAAGTATTTGTTAAGGGAACTTCACTCTCTTTATTGAGTTTTTTATGTGGATCCTTAAAAAATGTGCCGTTACTGCTTTTATCTATAATATAATACTGATTATTCTTGAAAATAATTTCTGCATGAAAATTAGAAATACGTTTTGTCGGATCATGCAAAACCCAATCCATATATTTGTTGCGTCCTATTTTCCCACCAGATTGCGTAAAACTAGCTGTTTTTTCAAAAATACTATGCCCCGGTGTACTCACAATCTCTAAAACCAAATTCATTTTATCCCCTTACTATGTACTTTGTATCTCAATACTGTTCTTTCCATCGATTGTTACAGATATTGACTGTAGTTTTTTTTCAATTAACATATCATCAAGTATTATTTTAGAAAGTTTTGGCATCAGCTGATGATTGATAATCAGTTCTATGTTTCTTGCACCCGTCTCTATACTATCTGAACACTCTACAATATACTCTAACAGCCTATTATCATAAGTAAAAATAATATTTTTCAATGCTAACTGTTTCTCAATAGTAGCGAGTTTAAGCGTAGCAATTTTTTTCAGTGACTCCACGTCTAAATTTGTATAAGGAATGACATTCATTCTGCCCAGTAATGCTGGTTTAAAGTATGTGGACAGTATAGGCAATATTTTTGTAGTCACTTCATCCATTTTTACAGTTTCATCTTGCCTAAAGAGCTCAGTAATTTCATCCGTCGCAAGATTTGAAGTCATGATAATGACCGTATTTCTAAAACATATCTCTCTACCTTCACCATCATTTGCTACACCTTTATCAAAAATTTGATAAAAAAGATTCAATATATCTGGATGCGCCTTTTCAATCTCATCAAACAACACAACAGAATAAGGTTTGATTCTTACAGGATCAGTTAATTGCCCGCCTTCTCCATAACCCACATACCCAGGTGGTGACCCTATAAGTCTTGAAATAGTGTGTTTTTCTTGAAATTCTGTCATATTGATTATGGTTAAAAATTGTTTACCTCCAAATAGTATCTCAGCAATTTTTATAGCTGTTTCAGTTTTCCCTACACCACTTGGTCCCACAAGTAAGAATACCCCTTCAGGGGTATTCTCTTTTTTCAACCCTGCTGTAGATATTTGTAAAAAAGTACTCAAATAATCTACTGCTTCATCTTGCCCAATTACACATTGTTTTATCTGTTCTGAAAAAGTGAGTATATTCTTTACCTGTTCTTCTTTCATGCTTCCCAAAGGAATACCAGTCCATGATGAAATCACTTCTGCAATTTGTTCTTCATTGACAGTTTCATAAATATAGGTACTTTTTTCTTGTAGTTTACTAAACTCCTTTTGTACTTTTTTAAGTACTTTTTTATCTCCGTTCTTTTTGAATGTTTTTATCTCTTTTAACTTTTTGGCTTGTTCTTTCCACAACGCCGTCTCTTTTTTCAATATCACTTTTAACTGAGCTATTTCTTTCTTGACTTGTACTATCTCTTTTTTATTATCTTTAATACTCTCATCACTATCTCTTTGAAGTGCTTTAAGCTTTTTTTCTAACACATTAATATCATTTTTATATGATAAAAGTACAAAAGGTTCATTACTCTTTCCTATTTTCACATTAGCACAAGCGGTATCTAATACATCAATGGCTTTATCAGGAAGTTTTCTCCCTGTAATATATCTCGCCGATAGCTTTGCTGCAGCCTGCAAGGCATCATCTTCTATATAGACATCATGTACTTCCTCATATTTATTTGCAATCCCTCTAAGTATCGTGATTGTCTGTTCAATACTTGGTTCTACTAGATCTATTTTTTGAAATCGTCTTGAGAGTGCAGGATCTTTTTCAAAATATTTTCTATACTCTAACCATGTGGTTGCAGCTATCGTTTTTAGTTCTCCTCTTGCTAATGCAGGCTTCAATAAGTTAGCTGCATCACTCCCCCCTTCATTTCCTCCAGCACCAATAAGGGTATGTGCCTCATCTATAAATAACACTGTAAAAACTTCTGATGATTTAATCTCATTAATCACAGCTTGTAATCTACGTTCAAACTCTCCTTTAACACTAGCCCCTGCTTGCATTGCACCTAAATCTAAAGAGAGAAGTTTTGCATCATATAAATGTTTAGGTACCTCTTTGTTCACAATCTTTAAAGCAAGTCCTTCCACTACTGCTGTTTTACCTACCCCCGCTTCACCCACTAAAATAGGATTGTTTTTTCTTCTTCTAGAAAGAATATCTATTGCCTGTTTGATTTCATTTTCTCTAGAGAGTACGGGATCAATCTTACCCTCTTTAGCAGACTGTGTTAAATCTACCGTATATTTATCTAATTCATTTATTTTATGACGATCCTTTTTCTCTAGCTCTATAGGCTTAGTCTCAGGCTTTTCTAAAAAGCCTTTTAGTAATAAAGTAACTTTTTTAGGTGATAAGGCTTTAAAAACAGAGAAGTATCCTGTCAAAATATATTTATCACTATGCTCAAAAAGTGCATAAAGCAAAGAAATATCTGTTATCTCGTCAAGCCCTAACTCTAAAGTATTTAGTAAAAAAGTACTCTCAATCCAATCAATCAGCACAACTGAAAAAATAGGATTCATGCTTTCACTCCCTTGTGCCATCTTTGTTCTGCCCATTAATGATTCTTCCATCTTATCTTTAGAAATATTATGGGTCTAGTAAACTTTAAGAGCCAAAAAGGTATCTTAAAGCATGTCTACACCGAACAAAAACAAGTACTCAAAAGGTACGCACATTTCAGAACGTAAATTTAGGCAGTTAATCAAGTGTTTTTCACTAGATTTAAATGCCTATGAAACCTCCAAAATAACAAATATATCTCATACTACATGTAAGAAAATATTTCAAAAACTACGCGTCTATATTTATCAAAATCTACTAGAAAACAATATTGATAATGGAGAATTTGAGTTAGATGAATCCTATTTTGGAGCTAAACGCATTAGAGGTAAACGTGGTCGAGGTGCTGCAGGAAAGACACCAGTATTTGGTTTACTAAAAAGAGATGGAAATGTCTATGTACAAATAGTGAAGAACTGTTCCAAAGCTGAACTCATGCCTATTATTGAGGGTAAGATACTCGAAGGAAGTACAATCCATACTGATGGATGGAAAGCTTATGATGGATTAGTTCTTAATGGATATGACCATTATAGAGTCTTTCACTCCAAAGATGAATTTGTTCGTGGGAAGTCTCATGTAAATGGTATTGAATCTTTTTGGAGTTTTACCAAAAGAAGACTAGCTCAATTTAATGGACTTAGAGATGAGATGTTTTATTTACATCTTAAAGAGAGCGAGTTTAGATTCAACAATAGGCATAATGATATCTATGCTATACTATTGAAGAATCTTAGAGAAAATAACCTCTAAAGTTTACTAGACCCATATTATATTGGGATAACAATTTATTTAAGCCACTATGCTTATCTAGTAACATTGCATATAACATATCCTCAATAAGAATCTCACTACCACCTCGTGTAATAGCATTTTGTACAGCATGTTCCAAATACCCTTTTGTAGTAGTATCTAAATTATTGATTAATTTTTGTAATTCTATTTTCATAATTTATAATCTTTTATAGTTGATACAAGCTACGTTAAATTTGTTATCGCATGCTTGTTTATAATATGCTTTTGCTTTTTTAATATCTGCAGCAATGCCATGCCCATTTTCATATAAACTTCCTAGGTTATAACAAGCTAAAGCATGGTCATCTTTACAAGCTTTCTCAAAAGATTCTCTAGCTTTTGCATAGTTATGCCCTACACCCTCCCCTAAAAGATATGACAGCCCTAAGCCATAACAACCTTTTGCATCTCCATGATCACAGCCCTTATTAAAATATGCTGCTGATTGAGTATAATTACGCCTTACTCCTTTTCCTTCATGATAAAGGGTACCTAAATGACTACAACTTTTTCCATAGTTATATTGACAAGCTTTAGAAAAGTTTTTTTGCGCTCTTGCATAATTTCTATCTCCTCCTAAACCTTGCATATTAAACTCGCCAAGTTCATGACAAGATGCATCTTTATGTGTAAATCTTGCATCCTTTTTATTATTGCACGCTGATCTAAAAGCTATTTTGGCTCTATAATTACTTTTTTGTGTACCTATACCTTTTTTATGCATAAGCCCTAGCATATAGCACCCATCAATATCTCCTTGTTTACATTTATTTTTATATGTATTCAATTTCTCTGGTTTTAGATCCACATATGTACATCCCCCTAACATTATTAATAAAATACTATATATTATCCATTTTTGCATTTATTTCTTTCCTTTTTATATCTTAATATTGTTCATCTAATAATTATAGGAGTTGCCCAATATATAGCAATTTGATACCCTACAAGAAGATTTCTTTCTGTGACACTTACTTAGAGCTGATGAAGATGCCTGTTGTTTTGTGGAAGCCTTTGCTGACCATGTATCTGTCCCCGTTGAAGCAGAGATACAATACCAAATATAACTACTTTTCTTTTTTATCTTTCTATTTCTTAACACTTTTTTCTTTTTTATGTTTCTATTATACGTTATTTCTTTTTTCCTAACATAGTTGTTAACAGGTACAGTTAGGAATGTACCGGTTTTTAGAATCATATCTCTTTTGAGGTTATTGTACCTTTTTACTTCTTTTACACTAGTTTTATGTGCTCTTGCAATACTAAAAAGAGTGTCTCTACTCTTTATTTTGTACTTAACCGTTTTTATTCTTTTGTTACTCTTTTGTTTCAACATAGTCTTACGAACTATTGATTTCTTTTGTATCTTTTTCTCTACTTTTACATCTTCTGTCTTTTCTTTTATGGTATCCAAAAAACCTATTTCAATAGAAGTATTATTTTCATTTTTTTCTTCAGGTTTCTTTTCTGCTATTTTTTTTCTTAACTTTATAACTTTCTCATATATACTATTGTGCTCTATCCTAATCATATCTGACCTAAATATCTCATAACCCTCTTTAGAAAGTTTTAAATATATTTTTTCATGCGCCTCTAATTTACTTTTATACATTTGATTGAAGTATGTAAACATACTACTAACTAGCTTCATCTTATTGGAATCTTTTTGATATACTTCAATGCTAACATCAGTTGGTAATCCTTTTAATATTACTACTCCATATCCTGGCTTCATAGTGATATTTAATGCTTTCTTTGTATTCAATTCATCATACGTACGTTCAAGGTGAACCTTTTTATAATAAGGGTTTTCTATATCTATCTGATATCTCTTATTATACTCAGCTAAAAAAGTATTATCATGAAGCGTTTTCCCATTAATCTTTACAGTATTACTCCCTATTTTAAGAGGGTTCTCTACTGTTATTGTCACTTTGGTTTTAACTGGAGACAGTTCTTGATAAAACTTAAAATCACTTTGATGTAATGTTCTATAGTCATTTTTTGACACTGCTGGTAAAAAATTTTCTGCCTCAGTTTGAATAGAATATATACCACCTACTTGTGCATTAAAACTATTTTCATGAAGTTTCTTTCCATTCACACTAAAAGATGGCGAAGGGACATTAGCACTTAACGTTACTTTATGCGCCAGTGGCACAAGCGTGGCAGAAACATTCATAATACTCTTTGGGGTCACTGTAACATTAACTTCATACGGAATATAGCCATCCTTGATAAGTGTTAATTGGTGCTTCCCATTTGATAATAAAATAGTTTTTTCTTCAGAAAGAAGAACTTTTTCTCCATCACTATACACAAAGTATTTTTCTTGGTCTACATTTAATTTTACAGTAGCGGTCATTTTTGGCCAAAACATATACATTAACCCAAATAAAAAGGGGATTAACAACAATAGTCCTATTGTCTTTAGATTAAAAAATGCTATCTTTTTAGGTAAAAGTGCTTTTTTAAAATCAACCGCATTTTGAAATCTCTTTTCTTGTTCTAGCTCCAATGCTCTATCGACAGCTTTAAGTAAACTTATATCATATCCATATGATTTTTGCGTTTCAAGAGGTATATATGAATCTTTATATTCTGTTTGTGCCTTAATCCGCTCACTTGCCTTTGGAGGAAACTCATCTGTAATTAACTTATATAATAATACGCCTAATTCATAAATATCTGTTCGTTGGTCTATGGTAGGGGGCTGTGATAACTCCACCTGTTCGGGTGCTGCATAACGTGGAGTAATAGCATTAAAATGTTTCTCTTTCTTTTTATCATAAAGAATAATACTAGCCCCAAAGTCTAATAATAAAGGATAATTATCTTGTCGTATCAGAATATTTTCTAATTTTATATCTTGATGATATACATTTACTTTATGTATATGATCAAGTGCATCAAGTAAACCTGTTGCAAGCTCCCTAATCTCTTCATTAGTCATCTTTCCTGTATGTTCTTTCTTTCTCTGCTCAACATAAGCTTTAAGTGTCATGCCTTCTTCATAATCAGTAATCAAATACATTGTATTATTGACATTTTCTTCTAACGCAAAAAAGCTTAATACATTAGGATGTGTACGCTTTGAGACTTTCACTAAGTTCTGTGCTTCACCAATAAAAATATCTTTCATAAAATGAAAATTTTCTTTTTCTTTCTTACTTAAGGATGTTTTCACTATCACTTCATTGTGTTGGTTTCTTGTGACAAAACCTTTTGGAAAAAATTCCTTAGCTACCAACAATTTCTTACTTACATCTATTGCTTCAAGTAGATAAATTAACGAAAAACTACCCTCACCCAATACTTTTAAAATTTTATATTTATTTAAAAATATACTACCTTCTTCAAGGGCTTTTATTTTGTCCCCGTTTTCATCACTGATGCTAATATCCGCTATTTGTGTCAATTCATTACCTTGAAAGTAACTGAATTGTGTTGCATCATCATTCATATTTAAAATCCTGCCCAAAAATATTTAGCTATTATTATATCAAAAAAGACAAATATATCTCTGCATCCCAATACTTTATGGAAGTTTTCTAAAAAATTATCTTACTTTTTTACTTTGGCTACTTTCTTTTACACCATATAGTTTATTAAGAAATTGCACTGACGTATATATATCTTTTCTTGTAAGTGTATCTGCTTTTTTAATACTATAATTTTTTGGAATATAAAATCCATTAAACCTATAACTCCCAAACCCATGGCTAGGGTAAGAAGCAAACTTTAACCTATTATTCTGATTTCCACCTAGTAAAATATTATCACCTTGGATAGTATGTCCAATTAGGTACCCAATATGGCCATGTAGTGGATTTACTTTACTCGTATAGAGTACAATAGCCCCAAAAATAGGCTTATCAATTTTTTTATATAATGTATCTTTAAAATATCTAAAAGATTGAGATGCCATTCGACCAGTTTTATGTACAGAAAATCCAGACTTATTTAAGGTCCAACAAACATATGCTGCACACCATGCACCAAATTTACTATCATTTGGTGCAGTAGTGATCCCTTTATTTCCTTTGGCAAATCGAATATATTTATACGATAAATTTAACATTGGAAATGTATTTTCACTACTTCCTTTCCCTAATATTGCCTCCTTAATAGCTACATCCATCCATGGTGCTCGTCCAAATTTGGGAAAAATTTCCTTATTCACTTCTATTGTTTTCTTCGATACATGTCGTTTCTGCTTATATGTAGTATCTATATAATATTGACCAAGGTTTGAAGTCAACTCTTTATTTTTAGATAATATAGGTTCAACTTGTTTATAAATATTATGCATCACAGGTTTATTCACAGTATCTGATGATAGTAAATAGTATGATACATAACAATCATTTTTTTTACATTCTAGGCCTTTCTCCTCTTTTAAACTACTCATAAACCCTTTAGGATACTCCTGTATATATTTGATAAACTTCTTCCTATAATTTTGGTTGCCAAATACAAACATCGCATCTATTTTGGTGAATTTTAAAGCATGTAGTGCATGATAGAACTCTATTATTTTTAGGTGCACAGTATAAGGTATGTTTTCTTTTTTTAGTATGTTTTTCAAATACCTATTTGTTTCATCTCCCATCATCCCAATAGAAATTTTCTTATTCTGTAACATCTCAATCGTTGTCATTTTATGATTCTTGTGTGAAAAAAAGTATAGTACCGCTTTAGCTGATAATTTCCCTATAATATAATACTTTGTATTATGCAGTTTTCTATTTTCCAAAAATTTATACATAATATCTTCTCTTACTATAGCAAACTTGGCTTTTTGTGCAATAAACTTCTCTAATACTTTTGATTCATCACTTTTTACAGACAAATGAAATAAATTTAGTAATGCATTATTTTCATTCATCAACTCAGCACTTGACCGAGATACTAGTAACTCTACTTTCCCGAAAGAACATAGAGGCATAAATATAAGTAAATAATAGAGGATATATCTTATCATTATCATTCAATCACAAAATAAAAATCTTTTTTAATTGTACCAATTATTTTGTTCCCTTGGGTTACAGAAAACTGTAGTTTTCCTGTGTATTTACCTAATTTAAATTGTTTATAATATGTAGGTTCTAAAAAAATATTAAAACTTTTGTCTTCGTATTTTTTTATGTAAAGAGATGTTTTTGCTCCTTTGAATTGTACTATTTCTTCATAATCACTGTTTTCAAGTATTATCTCAATAAGTCTCACAGTTATCTCTTGTGTACTCTTATTTGCCACCTTTATATTAAGTACTTTTGATATCTTTAATTCAATATTATCCTCTTTTGGAAATACTTCATATATAGTACGATCTTTTGCACTACTTTGTTTTGTTTTAGAGACATCTATTTTGGTATAAAAATAGGCTAAGAATAAATCACACTTTTCTTTTTTTATAATGTTTTTATCACACCAGTCATGACAATTTTCTTTCGTTGCAATATTTTTTACACTTAATTCATTTTTTGCTAATAAAACACACTCCTTTTCAAGCTCACCTTTTATGGATTCAATCTGTTCTAAATAAGTTATTCTTTCATCTTTTTCTGAAAATACCCAATCAATATACAAGTCACTATTCACGACTACTTTTGTTATTAAATAGTAACCTATTACACCAAATATCACAATCCTGATTATGTTTTTTTTAAAGTTCTTTACATTTTTTTTCTCTACAAAAGGTTTATTCCTCTTGCTTCCAAGATGTGCTGAATTATTTTGCATATATACTTTTTTTGCTTGACAATATTTATCTCGTACTTCATTATGTGCTTCTTGGTATTTTTCCATAAAAGATTGATGATGCATTTCTGACTTTAACGTATCAGCACAGTCTACTTCTATAGTATCAAAAAGCACTTCATTTTTATACACTTCGATTTTATAGGTCCATGCATGAATACTTGTATTAATAATATAATATACACCCGTTTCCGTACATTTTGATGTATATACAGTGACAAAATGATTCAATACTATCACCTACTCAACGATACAGTTTATTCGTATCTACATTTATTTTCAACATACTTTCATTCTTCTCTTGTGCAAACTTGGTTTATTCTATTCTAAAAGATAGAAAAATAGCATATATAAACACCATTAAAGGGAACCTAATAAAAGATACTTCATTTCCTTATGTCTTTATTACGCCTAATTTTTAATAATTTTTACACTATACTATATGCTATATTATAAAATAGTGAATTAATGAGGAAATCATATTTAAATGGATGAATATAATACAATAGATGAAGAAACCCTCCAATATATTAATAAAACCCTTCAAAAAGTTATAAAAAATATTACATTTCCTGTTGCCATACGTCTTATACAAAGTACTTTGATTGACTTATTCCCAAATAAAAACTTTAAAGAACTCTATACATTACTGTTGTTCAAGGCTTCTCCAAGTTTGGCTTTTCAAAGATCAGATATACAAGAAGTTGTGTTTCTACAACATGAAAATTCCTTTCGGGTAGAGATTATTGTAAATTTTTTAAGTATATTTGGTGCCTCTTCACCCTTGCCAACTCACTATAATGAAAGAGTTTTAGATGATTCATATAATGATAAAATTCTCCTTGATTTTTTAGATATGCTAAATCATCGATTAAAAAAACTTATTTATCCTATATGGGAAAGACATAGATATTATGTTGTATATGATAAAAATTTAGATGATAATTTTTCTAAATATATACTTTCTATACTCGGTTTATATAGCCAGTATAAAGAGAAAGGGGGGGAAACCTCTTTAAATTTACATAAGCTATTACCATTTTCTGGTATTCTGAGTATGCACCAAAAATCTACAGTTTCCTTATTGACTATACTAAAGCACTACTTTGAACATGAAGATATAGAAATAGAAGAAGGCATTATAGCAAAGTCACACCTTCCAAAAACACAACATTTCAACTTAGGAGAAAACAACTCTCATTTAGGTGAAAATACTTGCATTGGATCTTTTATATTGTCACGGAATTTAAAATTTAAAATACATTTCAAGAATATCTCATGGTTGCTACTAGAAGATTTTACGTTAAATCATAAAAAGCGTTCCGAATTATTTGATTTAGTCCGTCTTATCCAAAATAACCCCTTAGATTATGAAGTTGCGTTGTCTATACCTAAGAGAGAAATCAAACCCTGTTTACTTGGTAAAGAAAATAGTTATTTAGGTGCTAACATATGGATAGGAGAACTACAACAGGAGCAAACTATTCTTTTGTCGAACTAACATAGTATCATATAATCAGTAGTTGTTCTCATTTTCATTATTAAATAATTATTACTTCCCATATTGAGGAATTAAAATAGATAAGTTTCTTATCAGAAATTTATCTATTACATCTGTTCATTATTTTTAAGATATTTGTCAACTATTGCTTGCAATTCTTCATTCATATAGCTCTACCTGCAAGGTCTCATCTTTTATTTTCTGTAACTCATATAGTGCTTCTATATGCCCTACTCCCCTAGTCTCTTCTATGTCTTTAAGTATGGGCTAGCTAGTTTTAAAGTGCTATATATCTTAGAAATGTAAGCTTTTGAGAGAATTATGAATTTTAAACTCAAAGAGAAGGACATAACAACAGATGACTTTGCCTCTTTCGATGAGATAGGATCAAACTACATCATCTCTTTTTTTCCATAAGTGAAAAATCAGCTTCTGTGCTTTTTATCCGTTACTATCATTTTGGAATGATCTCAACCAACTTTCCACATCAATACAAAAACCCAAACAACCAAAGCGGTATCACATTATCATACCCACTCTCCAAGTCACCTATGGCTAGGTAAGCATCATCTAGTCCTACTATCTGCTTGGCATCTTTGGACTTGCCCCCTACTTCTAGTACTGTCTTCTCATCTACCAAGAAGTCACCTTGATGATGGTAATGTACCTGATGGCCTGTCAAAAGTTGAGACACAATAAAGCTCTCACGCACAGCCCCTACATCTGCCTTGGCACACAGGACGGCAAAGAGGTTAGAGTTGTTAAGTAGTACTTTGTTTGGGGTCTGTATGGTCTTGTGACCTTTACTGCCTCTAACGATGTTGAGCAGTGAACCCTTTTGCATGTACTCTAAGTACTTAGAGAGCGTACTCCACGACACACCAGCACTGGCAGAGAGCTTGGACTTGTTTACCTCGTAGGGCGTAGTGCTGCAGAGCATGTAGAGTATTTTTTTAAGTGCATCTAGCTTCTCATAGCTTATGTTAAATATGGAAGCCAAGTCACTGTCTATAGTAGTGTTTACCACCTCCAATAGTCTGTCACTGTAAGAGCCTATGCCCTCTTTAAAAAATGGATACGCCCCATACTCCAAATAGTCAGAGAAATGCTCCAGTGGTTTTAGCTCACTTAATACGTCCACCACGATGTCTTCATGAGACGCAATGACCTCTTCAAGTGTATATGCCCTAAGATGGGCGATGTTCTTAAGTGAGAGATACTCTCTAAATGAAAGCACAGGCATATCATAGACCAATGCCCTTCGAGAGAGGTCTCCTATCTCATGTTTGATGTTTATAGCAGAAGAACCAGAAAATATGACCTGCAAGTCTGTAAAGTCATAGATAGCTTTGATATGTGCAGAGAACTCTTTGACCTTGTGTATCTCGTCTAATAATAACAGCTTACCACCATGGGTATAGAAATTATCTGCTATGTCGTAGATGTCTGCACTTATGACAGAGGGGTGGTCACAAGAGATGTAGAGGATTTGAGAAGGTTTATGCTTGGAAGCCTTAGCGTACTGGTGCATAAGCGTCGTCTTGCCCGACCCACGACCCCCTACTATACCTATGATTTGAGCAGAGAAGTCTATCTTTTCATACAAAAAACGCCTAAAAGAGGAAGGCTTGGTACTCAAAAAACGCTTAGAAAGTTTACTCAGTATAGGTATCATCTTCTTCCTTTAAGTATGAAATACGTTTAATAGTTAAACTATTATAGTATAAAATAGGTTTAATAGCAAATGCATACATATCCCCTATAGTGTCATTTGCCTTTTTCTAGTACAAAAGCTACAGACTGAACAACCTCACCGCCAATCTCTTCAAACGCCCTACTACCCAAATAAACGATGGTGTCTATGCTCTCATTTTAATGATTCTCACTCTAAGCTTTTCGTAAGAACTTAAGAACATCTAAGCGTGTTGGTTTGTAAGTTCCAGTGTTCGCTCTATAAACATAGCAAAGAAGTCTGACTTACAATAATTAATAGTTATTATCATCATCAAAAAACAAGTGGGTTTCTGATAAGAAACTCACTTGTTATATTTATTTATTCTTTTCAATATATTTGTCAACTATTGCTTGCAGCTCTTCATTCATATTGTTCTTTTCTTTTTCATTCAATGCTTTTGTATTTATTTTTAAAAATATATTATTTTTTGATATCTTGAAATCATATATAATATTATTTTTTTTCTTTGTAACACTATAAACCTTTATATTGTCTATATTGATCTCCCCAGCTTTTAGTTTTTCATATAGCTCTACCTGCAAGGTTTGATCTTTTATTTTCTGTAACTCATATAGTGCTTCTATATGCCCTACTCCCCTAGTCTCTTCTATGTCTTTAAGTATTGGCTTAGCTAGTTTTAGAGTGCTATATATCTTAGAGATGTAAGCTTTTGATTTTCCTAAAACCTTTGCCACTTCATTGACCGAGGTATACACCTTTTTTTTCAATACTTCATCAATAGAAAGTGCTAATTCTAGTGGTGTCAAAGGTTCTCTTGATTCATTTTCACTCACAGAAATTTCAAAAAGTATTTTGGAGATAGTCGCATCATTTAACATATCAAGCTTAGCAAGATTCTTAAACCTTTCATCTTCTCTAACAATAGCAGGTATCTCTTCTTTTTTGAGATATTTATAGGCAAGTAATCTTCTTTGTCCTGCTAAAAGCACCAGTTTCTTATCAGAAATTTTCATAACCGTTATGGGATGAATAAGCCCATGTAGTTTTATACTTTTTGCAAGTTCCTTGAGTTCTTCATCTTTTACGGTTTTACGTGGTTGTAGTGGATTGGGTTCAATCTCTGAAATATTCAGTTTTATGTACTGTTCTCCATCTACACGGTTAGCTTGTGTTATGTTTACAAAATTATCTGTTAAGTGTGCATCTTCCCCTGCTTCAAGCAAGGCATCTATATCATATTTCTTTTTAGCCATCGATTTTCTCCATATTTTTAATATGTATATCTATCTCTTTTTTAAGTGAAAGAATAGATTGTCTTGCTTTATTTGAGCTGTCTTTTGTGTATTCTGTTATGCCAAGCCCCTCTTTCATCGCTTTTGAAAAGTCTGCTCTTCGTGCTATAACAGTATTCAATTTTTCATACAATTCATATTTATCAGAAAAATCTGACACAATCGCAAAATCTTTACTGTTTGGATTTACATTATTTATTACAATATGTGCTTTTACTTTTTTATTCATTTTGGTACTTAACTCTTCAAGTGTTGCATGAAATTTGATTAGTCCTGCAATCTCTTGCATATCTTCGTTTACTGGTGTAATAATGATATCTGCAATAAACAGTGCCACTCTGTTAGTAGAAGAGTCAAATCCACCAACATCAACAACAATATCTTTGTCCTCAGGATATTCTTCTAAGAAATCAATAAATTCTTTTTGAGAAGTAGGTTGCATAATTTTTATTGCTTTATAATCATTATTAATTCTAAATTTATTTGCAAATACTAATGACTTTTGGTAATCAAGATCAAGTATTGGGGTATTCTTTGCAATAGCAAGATTCCAGGCAATCAAACTTTTTCCAACTCCTCCCTTAGAATGTGCAACGACAATCACTGCCATAATAATCCTTTATTACGTTTATATGAAATAATATCACAGTGTTTCTATAAGAAACATTAACAAATATGGTAGTTTCTGATAAGAAACTACCATATTATTTCTTTTTAATGTATTTCCCATATTGAGGATATTAGAAATAACGTGATATAATCATTATATATTTCCTATATTGAGGATAGTTAATGAATAAGTCTTTAGAAAAAGCTAAGAAAAAACATTTTGAGTTTTTACGTAAAAATAATGCTATTACAGATGCCAAGAATGGTGAGTTATCATTAGGTGCTATGAAATCATTAGATGCAATACTGCATGTATACCAAGATACTAAAGATACAAAAATAAAACTTGAACTCTCAGTGTTACGTAAAAAACTAGGTTTGGAAAAGAACAATGATTATGTTGATAGAATTAAGACGTATTTACTTGAACTTAAACTTCCTTTTGAACTTCGTGATTTTCATGAACATAAGACAGGTAAAGAAGTTTCTTTTGCATTAACATCTTTTTTAAACGATGTTAAATCATATAAAGATACGCAGCATATGGTTGAAATAAATATCTCTGAAAATTTTATAGATTATATGATAGAAAAGTCTGGCTATACAGAAATAGATTTGACATTATCTAAAAGGTTTAAAACAAAATATGGTTATAAAATATATGAAATGTATTTAAGATATTATGGATTGCCAAATAGGGTAGGGAAGGATGTTGGTACAATCTCTAAAAACATAGATGAATTAAATGAAAAATTTGGAACAAAACATAAATACGCATCAAAAATGTTAGAAGGTCTTGAAAGAGGGACAAAAGAAATTAATGATTTAACCGGTGAAGAGATTTTTTGTTTTTATGATAAGCCTTCTAAAAAATTTGTTTTTTCATGGGCAAAAATTTTAAAGAAAGTAGAATCTAAATGTATTATTCCAAATGCAAGGGTAGGGGAGGTTGTTACTTGGATTATAGAACATACATCATATCCCATAAAAGATTTAGCTAATTATAAACGAAAGATTAAAAAATTAGTATTAAACAATGAATATGATGAATTAGAAGAAACTTATAGAGGGATGTTGCAATTTAAATATAATTATAGTTATGAAGAGATAAATGCATTAAAAACTTCTACAGGATTATATAAAGATTTTAAAAAAAATGAAATTCAAAGAGCACTGTTTTAATATTAATTAGACACACTTTAAGAGTTACAAGAGGGTAAAGTGTTGTATACAAGGTGTATAGAAGGTATTTGTTTCCCATGTTGAGGACTATTTTTCCTATATTGAGGACTATGTATTTCCCATTGTGAGGACTATTTTTCCCATAACGAGGATATGAAGTATAGTTAGTTCTTAAAGTCATGAAGTGGATTACAAGAGAAGAATAGGGCAGGAGAGTGTAGGATATTTCCTATATTGAGGACTTTATGATGTCAAAAGAGTAAAGTAGGTGCGTTGAATGGAAGAAAGAATTAAATATGAAGAAATAAAAGTCCTCAATATGGGAAGAAAGACGTGTATTAGGTGAGTTGTTACAGTAAATTTCCCATAACGAGGATATGAAGTATAGTTAGTTCTTAAAGTCATGAAGTGGATTACAAGAGGAGAATAGGGCAGGAAAGTGTAGGATATTTCCTATATTGAGGACTTTATGATGTCAAAAGAGTAAAGTAGGTGCGTTGAATGGAGGAAAGAATTAAATATACAGAAATAAAAGTCCTCAATATGGGAAGAAAGACGTGTATTAGGTGAGTTGTTACAGTAAATTTCCCATAACGAGGATATGAAGTATAGTTAGTTCTTAAAGTCATGAAGCGGGATAGTATATTGGAAGTATGTATTTTAATAGCTTACCATAAGCATTTCTTCAGAGGCGTTTATTAATTGTATGATACGTAAAGTGATAAGTTTCTCTAGATCCAATATGAAACTTTGTTCATCATCATTTAAAATAGCTAACTCTATAGTATGTGCATCTAAAGTTTTTTGTACTTTATTGCATAAGGTTTTAATACGTGTAGAAACGAGTTTAGGATTAAGACCAGAAGACTGCGAAAATTCTCTAAGTGGGTAGCCTAAGATTTTATCTATATCAAATTCATCACCAAATGCCATGGCTAATTCATGATCAACATTTTCGTGCATGATGATAGAGAGCATATCATAGTAAGGTGCAACCTCAATGCCTGAGGGCGAAACAAAAAATGAAATATTTTTACCATGGGCATCTGCATTTCCTATGATAAGCGTATAGATAGCCCAGTCAAGAAGTTGTAACTTTGCTGTTACGGGGATACTACATATATTGGCTGCCTTAAAAAGTTTGGAAAAACTTGCTCCTTCTTGGACGTGACTGACATCCCTACTAGAACCAAAATTTCTTTCATACTTATAGGCAGAGGGAAGGTTTAGTAGTTGACAACCATCTATGATATGTAGTCTTTTGACCATATCAGCTTGTATTAGTCTATCAAAACGTTCTACCATAAGTACAGGGTGTGTACCATACCTATGTAAATTTACGACCGCGACATTTAGACCAGACTGTTTAGCCAAGGACATACAAAAATATTCATTGATGACGATATGAGCATTTCTTTTGGTCTGAAACTTTAAGATATGTGTAGAGCTTAGGTTTCCATCTGCTAAGCCAAGTACACCATCTTTCAGAAGTACTGGAAGTTTCTCTTGCACCCCAGCTAGGCTTAGCCTAGGTTTCTTATCCCAGATGATAATGCTTGTGCTTTCTATTTCATCTATACGCTCCGTAAGCTCTTCTTTTGTTATGGGTCTAAAGCAAGGTTTACTTTCCTTTGTTAGTTGTCCAAAGTGCAGGGCTCCAGATGTCTCAAGACCTATTGCATGTATGAGTCCAAAGATATTATTTTTGGATAGATGTGAAAAAGTAGTTAAATCATCAAGCCCCTTACCTTCAGGCAATAGGTTGTCTAAAAAGTTCTTAATACTTGAAGATGAAATAGTGTTGTTAAAAAGTAAATGAGGGGATATTTCATACCCCTCTTTTATCCATGCTTCTTCATAGGTAAAACTAAACGTATTCTCTATAGAATCATAAAATATAGTAGCAATGTGTTTAGTATCGAGATTTACATTAAGGCTAGTCATGAGGAATATCCCATGGTTGTATTGCTAACTTTATACCCAATGCAGTCATTACTTTAAGAACAGACTCCATACGTACACCACTAGAGGCATTTTCTATCTTTCCCAGTGTTACAGTAGATACTTCACACAGCATAGCGGTTGTTTTTCTATCTAACTTTTGTTGTGTTCTACGTGCCTTAATACTTTGCCCTATGAGTTCAAGCGTGAGAGTTTGATTTAAATCAGGAGAGGGCAGGGATTTAATCTGTTTTCCTTTAGACATTAGATACTCCATAAATATACTTTTATATCATTTTATCCGAATAAGCCTTGATTTTTTATAAAAATATACTTTTAGATGTTTTAGTAGTTTTTGAAGAGTTTATTTAAATTAAATATATTTAAGTATATCTTTGTTTATGAATTGATGAACTTAAAAAAATTTGGCAAAAGTTCTTTTCAATAAAAATACTTCTTGTTTTCATATACGGAACTTCACTCCATGCTTCAACTCTTGATAAGAATCAAATACTCTCCATACTTGTAAAATCCTCAGAGTCATCTAAACCAAAAAAAAATAGAATGGCAAAAGGAGAGAAAAAAATAAAAAGCATGGTTTCAAAAGCAAAAGAAATAGCCTCATCTCAGAAAAAAGAAAATGAACTAAAAACAGAGATGCCTGTCATGAAAAATAGTCCGTATCAAAAATCAGAAATTATACGCATTCCATATAAAAAAGAAAGGATACTTGAGCAAGGAGAGCTACCTGTTGTAGAAAAAAAATATGTACGCTTAGATAAGAGAAAAAATATTCAAAACACAACAAAAATAACAAAGAATAAAATCAGCAAATTTGATAGTCAAAAGTATCTCAACATATTATTTTAGATTTTTAAAATTAAGTTGAATTTTTCATTTATTGGAATTTTATTCTTTGCCTTTTATATACCCAAATAGTTCCATTTCTATTTCTTCTTCCTCTCTTCGAATTATTTCTTCAGGAGTCAATTCTGATTCTTCTATTTTTTGATTTCCATCTAATGATTCGTGCCCTTTTTTTATTCCATTTTTCTTCTCTCTTTTTCTCCTTTTTTTCTCTTTCTCCTCTCTGAATTTTTTCACTCTCTTTGCATCGGTATATTCTAGTGCAACAGATACCAGATCTTCCCCATTTTTTAATGCATTTTTTACATCAGAAGTCAAGATATTTTTATACATAAAATCTGGATTATTTTTTATGCTTTCTTGCGAAAAATAATATTCTAATGCAGTCAAAATACCCTCCCTTATTCCACCTCTCTTTTTTGATGACAACAAGTCGATAAGTGCTGCCTCTGTTTCATCTGAAATAGCGAAAATTATTTTACTCATTCCTTCTCCTTTTTATTCATTGTATATCTTTAATATATCTTCAATATATACTAAAGATATATTAATTTAAACTTAATATAGTATATCTTAAATATATACTAAAATTATATTGAAGATATATTAAAGAAATACTTAAGATATATTAAATATATACTAAAATTATATTTAAGATATATAAATTATGATTAAGTTGTGCTATATAGGGAATCTTGAAAAAAAATATCTTCAAATCACTCTCAGCACAAAAGACATATTTTCTCAATTTTTTGCCATTTTTTCAAAAAAATGGCAAAAATGGCAAAATTTCAATCCCTCAGTATAATTTAGCTGATGAAAAAAAGTTTTGCTCAAAAAAAATATCTTTTTTTTCACTATAATATAGAAAATATTCAAAAAAGTAGAAAATCATGACACATTTTGAAAATATCCTGAATCAAAAAATACCAAGACCAAAATACGGTTTATTTCTAATAAATGCGACTGATTTTAACGCGACCTCACTCTCACTTATTTTAGCTATAAATCTACTAAAAAATGCATCTGATTCCAGTAAAAAATTAATAATAAATGACACTATAGGAACACTCGGAAAAAGTAATAAAAATATTGATTTTTTAAAGAAGGATCTTCTTGATTTTAAAGGCCAAATAATTACCTACGATAAATACACAAAACATGATATTTTTTTAAATGATTTGTACTGGGAAAATTTGGAAAATAAGAGCATCAATTGTGATGCTATTATCATTACAGATTTGCTGCCGATGATTCCTAAAAATAACAATACAAAAAAACAAGAATTCTATAAAGAAAAATTAACTGAATTAAGATTATTTGCTGAAAATAGACAAAAATTTATACTCATTATTGAGTCAAAAAAAGAACATATAGAAAGCATTTCTCAATATATTTTTAAAGAAAATATTTATACATTTTATACCAACAAAAACAAAATATTTTTGCTCGACAGGAATAAAGAAATGTTTTCACTTTCTTTGAATTTTTTAAAAAATGAAGAGGTTGATATAGCAAAAAAAATAAAAAAAATAAAGAAGATAAATTTTGATAATGTTTCAAAATCTACTCTTAGAACACTACCATTGTGTAGCACGGGTTTTTCATCTTTGGATGAAAAATTAAATGGTGGTTTCGAGCTTGGTCAAGTTGTTTCACTTGTCTCATCAGACAATGATATTTTGACCCAATTTTCTATTCAAATGGCTACATCAAGGTGTGCCTCTTCTGCGTGGAGATCCCCTTCTTTATGTTTACTATAACCTTTAATTGTCATATTAAGTGTGACCTGTTATTAGCGGCAATTTTACTGGGGATATGATGCATGGCGATTTCAATAGTTCTTTCTGTTCGTTTTATCTCTTCCATGTTTTCCTTGATTAAACGGCTTAATATTCCTGCCGCTTCAGTAGTACCGTTTCCTGTCGTTACCACCATATTACATGTAGTTTCTATGTCCTTCCCAAGAGAATAATTTCCTTCACTAATTTCACGTTTTGTTTGTTTAATCCCTTCAGTTAACGCTTCTCTTGTCGCTTTCAGCTCCTCGTTCAGCTCTTTCAATTCAACACGCATCTCTTTGACCTCTTTCCAAATCACATGTGATCTGTGGAACGATTGTTCGCTCTCTTCTTTGATGAGATCTGCAATTGTTTCTAGGGTTATCTCTTTTGTTTCTGCTTTCATTGTTTCGTCTCCTATGTATTTTAAATTTTCCTTTTTCCAAGAGCAAAAATTTTTATAAACCTCTTACTTTTCCCTCTTTGATGAGAATATCTACCCACTTCTTTCCATTAATGATTTGATTATCCGAACTGTATAATTTCTTAGTTTTTACCTCTTGAGCCCACT
>JAKIUE010000026.1 GCA_021647715.1 Sulfurovum sp. | reverse complement strand
ACTTTAGGAGAGAAAGATGGCAGTAATTTTAAAAAGAAAAAAAGGTTTTAAGTGGTGGACACCCATTAAGGACTTCAAGAATGACTACTTGACTGAATGTAAAAAAGGAGGATTTACTCAAAATAGTACAGAATATTTAGAAGATAAATTAAACGATAATAGATTTTTGAGTTTGCTTTGGGCAGACTATAAAATATTTTAGGAGAAAAAGATGAAAAATCTACAAATAGAAATAAAAGATAATTGCATGAATGCATTTATTATATGTCATAAGAGGTTGAGAGTACTTACAGGTACTCTCAGAGTCGATTTGTAGCCGACGTATGATTGTATCATATAAACGATATAATATAACAATAATTATACCATGCATAAAACTAAAGTTGCAGAAGCTTTAGCAGAACATGTAAAGACTGGAGAATAAAATGGCAAGACCTAAATTTAAAATTGAAAATAAACTTGATAAGAGAAACTTTTTAAAGTATCTTGATAATAATCGCGAAAATATTCTTAGTGATTTGGAAAGCAAAGAAGCATTTGTTTCTTTTTGTAAAAAGATAACAAGTGCTGAGTATATTCTTGATAATTCTATAGATAATTATTTTGTAGATCTTACTACTCTACTCTATATGTTGCCAGACCCTACTATTTCTAGGATAAAAGTCTCTATACGTTCTATGCGTAAGCCTAACTCTTCAAAGGGTAAGACTCTTCTTTCTGTAGATAATGCTGTTCATTCTGCTTTGAGTTCTTTCGCTCAATCTAATAAGCTTTCACTTTCTGATGCTCTTTCTTTACTTTTAAAAAATTGTGACAGGGTAGAGGTTTAAAATGAATATTTTTGATTTACCTGTAATGACCTATATTATTATTTTTATTGTCTTAATTTTATTTGTTGCTTTGTCTGCTAATGTAAATAAGGATAGTTATAATAGTGAAAATCTTTTGAATAAAATTGAAGAGAGTATCAATTTAACTTAGCTGTACTTCTTTTGGGGCTTTACGTTCCGCGATGCTACACTCATCTTGCTTGTATCTCTGCGAGACGAGTACACGGTACATCGCCCTACGGGTACTAATCAAGAAGCTGCTACATTCTGCGAATTCCGCAATCCCCATTTCATAGACTCCGCACGTCCAACCGTGAGTCAAGACCCAGTGCATTTTACTTGCAGTCTGTTTGCAAGAGAGCGTTTCACGCACACTTGCGACTGCTTAACGTAAAAGGCCCTGTGCCATGACTCACTAACTTACCCTACCCTTACCCTGCTTTATCAAAAGAACGGCAGCACTTCGCTTTGCTACGTCCTCACGTTCAACAAGTTTTGATAAATCATGCCAAGGCTATGCTAAGTTTTGGAAGTACTCCATCTATGAAATCCGCCACGCCCGAGCCGATAGCACCTCTTACGAGGCACACTAATTGTTTCCGTTGGGAGTTCAAAAAATCAAATGAATAACTTGCCGTTCGCGTACTCACTATTTCACAGCTTGAGTTTTAGCTAACATGAAAAGTAAACTTTTCACAACGCTAAACCCCAAACCATGAAATGCAAGTTATGCACATGATTTTTCTATATCGCTATCGCTATGGTAGTACGCTGCCAATCCGTTTGGAGTTTGTTTAGGGCAATACCCTACTCAAATGAACTCCAACTCTACCACGTCCACCACATTTAATAAAATGCTTAATAGTTCATTGCTAAGGATAAAAGCGTGTTGCTCTTCTCTTCTCTTCTGTACCTCATGTATATTACAGCTAAAAATGTATCAATACCAACTTAATAAAAATTATTAAATTTAATTAAAAATAATATTTTATTAATGTTTATTTTAAGTAGTTTACGCTATAATATATCATATACAAAGAGAGGTTAGAGTACTTACAGCTACTCTTGAAACTAGGGTCAGATTGTAGCCGACCCTTTAAATTTTTAAAGGTACTTATTATGACAGCAGTTATTCAAAACAAACAAACAAAAAGCAAAAGCTTAACGACTCAAGAGGGTGACATATATACAAAAGAAAGGATGCTACAGGAAGAAGAAGAGAGAGAAGAAACACAAGCTTTATTTTTTGAATATGAAAACTTGAAATTTTGTATTCTGTTTACAAAGGATTGCTTTTTAAGTAATGGATTATGTCATTTGGCTTTTCATGCAATGAGCAGAGGATTTGAAAACTATACAGAGACAGGCTATAAAAGTAATTTTGTGCATGGTGCTAGAGATGTGGGGGTTGAAGATGTAGAGGACTTTTTTAAACTTCAACTTAATAAGGTTGGAATTGATTTAGAAAATCCTAAGCCGTATATTTTAGCTCATGTAGGTGTTGTTTCAACTATTGAACAACCATCTTTATTTTAAAGGGTATATTATGAGTTTAGCCAAAAAAATAGAAGCATATATAGAAGAGGGTAAAGAGTTTACACTCAAGGAACTATACGCAGAATTTGGAGAGAGTTATAAAAAACACTCTATACGTGCGAGAGTATATGAGAGTAACAAAGTCATAAGAACTGGCAGGGGTAGTTATATCCTTGCAGGTATAGACATAGAAGCTATTATCGAGGAAGTAGATACTAAAGAACATATTTATAAGCTTGTAGAGGCAAAGCTAAAATATGACATGATTTTTTTAGATATTCCTTACTCTTTAAATGGTCAAAAAGGTGGTAATAGGGTATTGGTAGATTACAATACTATATCAGAAGAGGAGTTTAAGAGCATTATTATTGAAGTAGAAAAATTACTTAAAAATGATGATAGCCAAGTGTACTTTATGATTGCAGGAGGCAAGACAAGTCTTACAGGTGCAAAGCGTTATATTAATATGTTTAACTATACAGGCTTAAAGCTTGTAAATCAAGGTAGCTATACTAAGCTTACCAAAAACGGTAAAGTCTGTAATATGGGTAAGTATGACATGCCAGGAGAGCTTATTCTTTCCTACTCAAAAAGTGGTCAAGAGAGATTTAAAGAAATGGAAGTAATGAACTATAGATATCAACGTCCACCACTACCAAAAGTAGGGGGATATAGGACAGAAAAACCTTTTATGCTTTTAAAAAAGTTGATTGAACGTGCAACACTTATGGGTGAAAGGGTGCTTGATTTATTCGCAGGAAGTGGTGTTACTTTAGAAGCAGGTCTATCTTTAGGGCGTAGGGTTCATGGATTAGAAATAAGTACCAACGCAATAGAAAACTTTATTATGCCACGTATAAAAAGATTTACTCAAAAGGAGTATAAACCTACAACAATAGGCATACAAACTGCCCTCTTTTAAAATTATTAAATTTAATTAAAAATAATATTTTATTAATGTTTATTTTAAGTAGTTTACGCTATAATATATCATATACAAAGAGAGGTTAGAGTACTTACAGGTACTCTTGAAACTTGGGTCAGTTGTAGCCGACCCTTTAAACTTTTAAAGGTTAAAAGATGTCAGAAATTATTCCAAAAGATTTTAAAGATTGTAGCAAGTTTCCATTTCTTGATAAAGAGATTGTTTACTCAAAGATTAAAGAACATTCTAAAGAGTGGGAAGCATCACACGATTATTGGTATGAAGAGGAAACACTCTTTTCAAATGCTTGTCATGGTTATGCTGTCAATGTCATTGGTGATGAATATTCCAAAGTCAATCAAGATACGTTTAAAGTAGTGGTGTATGCACTTCATTACAACGAAGTAGCAGGAATGTTAGAGAGAGACTATAAGGACGTTGTTTTTGAATTTCTTATTGATGGAGAGAATATTTCTTATACATTTGAAAATAGTCATATCGCAGAAGAGTTTTTGGATTCAATGCCCGAACTTTTCACATCTTGGGATGAAATGACAAAGATTGACTTAGCAAAGTATCTTTTTCAGTGTGAAGTTAGACGTAACATTATGTATGAACTTGAATTGTATGACCCTTTTGAGTTAGAGTGTGAAATGCGAGAAGCTTCATCTCAACTTGCAGAGCTTGTTTTAAAAGAGTGTGACGAAAGTACTTCTTTTGATGCTTTAGTAGCATTAATTAAAAATGAGCTTGATGGTGTTACTCCTTGCAGGGATGAACTTCATGCTCTAGTTGCTAAGTATTGTAGTTCAGAGGATGATTTAAATGATGTGATTAGGTCTGTAGAGTGTCATATTAATTTTTCTATGGAAGCAGGGGTACTTATATCATGATGCAACTTTCTTTTTCTGCACATTTAAGCTCTTTGCTTAAAGGAAAATTTATGAGAGAATTTATGATAAGAATTGTAGCAGTATTTGCTTTGCTGTTGGTGTTTCTGTTGAGTTAGTAAAAAAGCATATTGGTATGTTGTAAAAAGGGCTCTTCGTAAAATAGTGGACTTTTTTATTATTTTTGCAAAATCCCTTGACACAGTATAATATATATAAAATAAAGGATTAAAGATGAGAAAAGTTTATTACGTTGAGACTAGAAAGAAAACTTATGTTGTTGTTGGAACATCTATTGTAGATGTAAAAGATTACGTTCAGTCAAATAAGAGAGACTTAGATTTGAGTTTTGATATGAGTGGTCATTTTAAAGTTTCACTTGCTAAAGACATTGAAATTAAAAATATTATTACTTTAGATGATGGTGAAATTGATTATTTTGAATTATATGATAATACTTCAAAATGTGATACAAATGAACATTTTTTTACTACAGATACATCATGATTTGGAATTTTATCGAAGACATAGCCATCTTCAGTGATGGCTCTTTTGTCTTAATAAATAAAGTGAAGTTGGTTGAATTTAAAGAAGATATTTCACAAGGATATGATACTGATTTGACACAAATATATACGAGTGGTGTTTTTGATGTTCAATCGATTGCTAGAATTATGACTCAACTAGGAGAAGATATAAGAGAATATGTATTTAACGAATTTCAAATATATCGACATTGTGAAGTTTGCAATGTGTTATTTTTAAAAAAGAGTAAAAATAAATGGATATGTTCTGGAAAATGCAAGACAAGGAAGTATCGTATCTGATTTTAGACACTTTTACCATATACAAAAAGTCCACTATTTTACGAAGAGCCGTAAAAAGTATAACTTTTTATAATTATTACAGAACATAAACATTCTCGTTCACGGTTTCTACTTCTTTTGGGGCTAACCCTAAAGGGTCGTTCTCAATCTGCTATCGCAGACAAGTACACGGTACTTGCCCTAAAGGGTTAATCCAACTTAGCCAAGAGCAAGAGCATCTAAGTTCAGAGTTCATCATATCAAATGAATAACTTGCCGTGAGCGTACTCACTATTTCACAGGACTAGGATCTTAACTAACGTGAGTAATGAAACATTACGCACAACGTCAAGCCCAGGTCCTATGAAATGCAAGTTATGCACATGATATGACTATAACGCTAACGCTATGATAGTTGAGTGTGTTTTTGTTTGAGGTTTTTTTTGGATAAATCCTTATAAAGTAGTTAAAAATATGAGTGCAGAAGAGTTAGAGAAGTTTTTAACATCTTCAAAAAATAACACTAGGGGCAAGGAAAGATAAGCTTTTTAATATTATTAATTTATTTGTAGTTTAGTATTAAATTAAGGTAACTTATAAGTAAACTTGCTATAATATAACATAACTTAAAAGGTTATATATTAAACAATTAAAGGTAACAAAATGACAAACGAACACGACCCAAGAAATAAAAATTAAAAATATACTCTATGATATTCCAGTAGATAATGATACACGCTATACATTCAAATACAAAGACAGCAATATGGCAATCATTAAAAAAATAATGAGCTATTCAGACACACTATTTAATAAAAAAACATCGAGCCAAATAGAATTGCTTAAATGGATAGGTGTTTTTGCTATGCTTGCAGACCACATAGGCGTTTTATTCTATCCTTCCCTGTCAGAGTTAAGAGGAGTGGGAAGATTAGCATATCCTCTATTTGGGTACGTTTTAATGCATAACTATATATTCTTTAGTCAGAACAAATCAAGCTATATAAAAAGATTATTGTTTTTAGCTATTTTGTCAGAGCCATTACATTATTTACTTTTCCAAAAGTTCTATGCAGGATTAAGCATATTTTTTATGTATTCTTTAGTTCTTAGTTTCTTTTATGTTTACGAGGGGTATATAAAATATTTCAATAATCAAAAGTTTAAAAATGGAATTTTAATAATCTTATTTCTTTTAGGGATCTCTCTCTCTATCTTTATAGAATATTCAATCGTTGGTTTTTTGCTTTTAGTGGCATTTTATACTGCATTTAAAAAAAATAACACTATTGCCACTTTTTCTGCACTTTTTTTATTGTATATGATTAACTATCCTAGTCAGTACTATTCTGTTATTGCTCTTTTGTCTTTTGTTTCTGTAGTGTTTATCGTGAATTTAATCCAAATTAAAATAAAACAAAGAAAAAGATTTTTTTACTTTTTTTATCCTGTTCATATTATATTACTACTGCTTTACTCATCTTTCATAAATTAAATTTAAAATTTAAAATAAAAGTTATTTTTTATTTTAAATTTGTTATAATCATCAATATATTATTTTTTACTTTTTAAAGTAAAGTAACAATAGGCTATAATTTTATGATGAATAAAAACACTATTACATTTGGAACACTAATAATTGATGTACCTAAGCTTACATCCGACCAGTACTTACTTTTAAGGCAAGTGCTAGTATCAATAGAAAACAAAAACTTACAAAATAATTCATATTATATAACATCAAATACCTTTAGCCATCTTCCATTGCTTAAACTACAAAATCTACTTAAAGCGAATGTAAAAATTTCATTTTCTGATAACTCATTAAAAGAGTGGTATAGTACGGACATAGTTTCAGATATTAGAATATTGGATGATAAAATATTTTTCAGACCTTCTAATATGCTACATGAGATAGCTGTAAAATCAAAAATATCATCTAAGCACTCTTATTTGCAATATTTACTATTCAATGGAATAAGATTTAAGTATTCTTTGGTTTTTCTGGATTTTTTGGCAAAACAAAAAGGTACTTTTGTAATCACAGTCAAAAACTTAAAAAAGATGTTAGGCATCGAAGAACACAAATATAAAAATTATAACGCTTTTAAAAAATATGTAATATTAAGAATTTTAGATGATGTGAACACTAAAACAGCGTATGATTTAAGTGTAGAAACATCAACATCAAATAATGGAAAAAAAGTAATTTCGCTTACTTTTACATTTTTTAACAAAGGGTTAAAAGATGTATAAAAAATTTTTCATTATTTATACATCTATGGTCAGCTTAACATATGGAAATATAGGGCTAGAAATTAAAAATATGGCAAATAAGTATATTGGCAATCCTTACATATATGGCGGTAACTCTCTTACTAAGGGAATAGACTGCTCTGCATTTGTCAAAGTAATTATGAAGTCAAAAAGTGGCATTAATTTACCAAGAACAGCAAAAAATCAAGCCTTGAAAACTGAATTATGTTCAAATATTAATACACTTACAGGTGTTCAAATTGGCGATGCTCTTTATTTTAAAAACAAAAAAGAGGGAATACATCATGTAGCACTTGTGACAGGTTTTAATCACAGAGGTAAGCCAATAATCACACACGCAAAAGGCAAAAAGTACGGTATCGTAAGGGAGCTGATGAGTGAAAAATATCACCAAGAGTTTTTTGTGGCGAAGCGTTTTTCTAGTTGTAATAATGATAACAAAAAAATGTATAAAGCACTTTTGGTTAAAAATCTATGATAGGGGGTGGTTTATTACGTGAATTTTGGCACAAAGAGTATCAAGAGAAATATTAATTTATCAACAGATTTAAAAAAATAATAAAAAGAAAAAAAGGAAAAACAATGACTAAAAATCAGAAAGAAAATCTTTATACAGTTTTGGCATTTATGGGAATATTTATTTTTATGAATACTTTTGCTTACGGGGCAGGGCTAGAAACTTTAAAAACAACAATGCAGGGCTTTGCTAATACAATAATTGGTATAGCATCTACAATTATTGTAGTGGCTATAATTTGGGCAGGCTTTAAAGTGGCATTTGGCGCAGGCTGGGCAGACGTTTCAAACGTAGTGATGGGTTCTTTAATTATCGGTAGTGCAGGCGTTATAGCAGGGCTACTTTTAGGTGATTCTGGTGTTGAGGCAGTGCCTGGAGTAAAATAAATTAAAAAAATATGTATAAGGTTTTGCCTTATGCATACGATATGAAAAAATAAAAAAGGTAACAATATGATAGTAAAGAGTGACACAGTTTTTAAAGGCATGACAAGGGATGCTTATCTCTTTGGTGTACCCCTTCTACCCTTTTTGATTGGTGGGGGCTTCATCCTAATAATGGGTGTTGTCGTATGGTTACCTTTTTTACTTTTTTTAATTCCTTATTATGCAGTCTTGTACTTTTTAACTAAAGAAGATGATAAATTTTTTTCCGTCTTTCAGTCTTTTTTAAAAACTAAAAGTTTTAAAAAAGATAAATATAATAAAGTTAGGACATTTGCCACTACTCCTAAATACAGAGATTTAAAACAAACTACAGCAAAAGTATCAATCCATGCATTAAATAAAATTGATAGCCTATTAGACTATATACCCTACACAACACATATTACCAATAATATATGTGCAACCAAAGATAATAAATATATTTCAACATGGGCTATAGATGGAAAATTATTTGATATGGTAGAAGAATATGAACTATTAGGGGAGAAATCATCGCTAAATAAACTTATTAGGACTCTGTCCTCTCAAAATGTTACTATCTATACACATTCTGCAATGATGCCCTATTATGATACTTTGAGTTGTGAGTATCAATCTTCATATTTAAGAGATTTTGCAAAGGCATACTATAAAAATTTAAACAATCAAAACATGCATATATCCCTAAAATTCTTAACAGTTGTTTATAGCCCTTTAAATAACCCTGCCGATATTAGTAGTTTCAGTAGATTGTCTATGGATAAAAAAGAAAAGAAAATTAAAAGCTTTATTTTTCAAATGAAAGAGATCGCAGGTCGTATAGACGCATCTTTTGCTAAATACAATGCACAAAAACTAGGTAAGTATGATGAGGGGGAGAACTCCTATAGCTCATTACTCGAATTTTTTAATTTTTTAATCGCAGGAGAGTGGAAAAAAATAAAAGTACTCTCTTCTCCTATAAATACTTATTTAACGGGCAACGTAAACTATTTAAAGTTTAACAAAAGTATTATGCAGATAGAACAGAGCAATGGAAAAACAAGATATGCAAAATCATTAGAGATTAAAGAGTTTTGCAATGATACTTACATAGGTATCATGGACGGATTACTTGATAGTCAAATGAACTTTATAATCACACAAAGTTTTGTACCAAAAGACAAGAGAAGTGCAAAAAATGCTCTAGTATTGCAAAGAAAAAGGCTTATTGGAACAGAAGATGATGCACTAAGTCAAATCGCAGAACTAGGCGATGCACTAGACCTTTTGATATCAGATAAAATATCTTTTGGCGAATATCATTTTTCAATTATAATATATGCAGACACAGTAAAGCAGCTAAAGGAAGATACAGAGTATTTAACAGTTAAGATGGAAGATATGGGACATATAGTTACGCAATCTGATATATCATTCCCTGCTTCCTATTTCTCACAATTTCCCTCTAATCTAGCATATCGTCCTAGAGTAGATACAATATCTTCTTTAAATTTTAGTGCATTTTTGGCTTTTCATACTTTTTTACTAGGAAGAAGAGATAACAATACTTGGGGTGAAGCTATCTCTATTTTGAATACTCCACCAAACAACCCTTATTATCTAAATCTTCATGTGCAAGAGGGGAAAAACGACTTTGGTAAATTCAATTTGGGTAACACTTTAATTATCGGACAATCGGGTGGAGGTAAAACCACTTTTATGACTTTCTTGCTAAATATGATGATGAAATATAATAATAAAGATACATTTCCAAATAAAATCAGTGAAGAATATCGTAATTTTTCAGCAATCTACTTAGATAAAAAATATGGAAGTATGGCAAATATATTAGCCTGTGGGGGCAAGTATATTACCATCCAAAATGGAAACCCTACAGGCTTTAATCCCTTTATGTGCGAGTACACAAAAGACAATATTAGAAAACTGGAAATATTAGTAAAAATGATGATTGGCGATGATGTCAAAATTAATGCAAAATCAGCACAAAAAATTACAAACGCAATCGAAGTAGTGATGTCAGCGTTTAAAAAAGAAGAGCGTACATATCCAATCTCTCTTCTCATGGAAAATATAGACGAAGAAAGCGATGCGAACAACTCAATAAGATTAGCATTAAAGCTATGGACAAAAGGGGAAAAATTTGGGTGGGTATTTGACAATGAAATAGATAAATTTGAAATAGATGACAATAATATTATAGGGATTGATGGTACAGAATTTTTGGATGATAAAGAAGTAAGTTCAATAATTAGTTTTTATATATTATGGCGTGTACTCGATTTAAGGGATGGTAAGAGATTAGGAATTTGGATAGACGAAGCTTGGAAGTGGATAGAAAATGACAACGTAGCAGAAGAAGTCCATAACAGTTTTAAAATTAATCGAAGTCATAATAATTTTATCATAATGGGTGTGCAGAGTGTAGTGGATTTTTTGGAGAATAAATATTCAAGAGCAATTATTGAACAGAGTGCATCCATTATGTTATTCGGTAATCCTAAAGCTAGAGAAGAGGACTACATCAAAGGTTTATCATGTAGTGAAGAGGAATATCTAAGGGTTAAAAACTTTAATCTTTCAGAATATAACTTTTTAATAAAAAGAAACGAGGGAAGCGTAGTAGCTAATCTTGACTTGTCACAAATGGATCCTTTTTATCTCGATACATTATCTACTGATATTGTGGATGTAAAAAAGATACGAAATATATTTAGTAAAGACGAAACACACGAAAACAAACTAAAAGAATTAAAAACCTATAAAAGGAAATAAAATGAAGAAAATAATAGCACTTTTTGTATGTGTATTATTGATAAATGGATGCTCATTAGTAGGCTTGACAGTTCCATCTTCTATAGATGATGAGCTTCATGGTAGCTGGACACCAGTCAATAATAATAGCGTAAAGGCATATAATGAGTAATAAAGATGATATAGATGATAACTCTTTGGGGTTTGAGCTTGAAATGTCAGAACTAACGAGGAAGTCAAATAATAGAGCGTGGACAATAGCTTTTATTTCTATGTTTCTTTTTTTGGGGGTATTGGCACTTTATCTGTATAAACCCTTAGTTCAAAAAATACCTTATGTTATAAAAATTGACTCAAACGGAATACCGAATTTATTAACTTCATTAAATGAAAAAAATTTAGAAGTTTCAGAAGCAGTAGATAAATATTTTATAAAAGAGTATATTGTACGAAGAGAGCAGTACTATTGGAATTTATTAGAAAAAGATTATTTGTTTACTCAGCTTTTATCTTCTCCACCAATTAGTAAAGGATATCAAAAGATATACGAGGGTAAAAAGGGCAGGGACAGTATATTTAAGGACAGATACCAAGTACACATTAAAATTAAAAGTATCACGTCTGGGCACAATGCCGGCAATCCAAATGCCACAGTAAGAATTGAAAAAACTACTAAACAGTTGTCAAGCAGTCATATCATCAAAACTGAAAATTTAGTTATTACGCTCGTTTATACATATAATACAAGTTTAAAAATGACTGAAAAAGAGCGACTAGAAAACCCTTTAGGTTTTAGAGTAATAACATACAAAACAGATAAGGAATTTGAATAATGAAAGCAATAATTATAATTTGCATTATGGCTATTTTACCTTTGAATGCGATAGCTAATAGTAATAAAATTAAAAATGTTACTTATAACTCTAATGATGTATTAATTATCACAGCAAAAACAGGACGATTAACTGTGGTTGAGTTTGACACAGACGAGGAAGTAATAGACGGTGACACAGGATTTAATGATGGTTGGACTGTTAAAAAAAGTGGAAATATCGCTTATATTACCCCAAAGCCTTATCTCTCATCTGTTGCAGAAGAAGAGGGAACAGGGGCTATTGTTTCGAGAAAATCTATTATTGAGCCAATCGAAGGAGAATGGGACACTAATTTTTTTATACGCACTAATAAAAGATTATATGTAGGAGATTTAAAGCTATCTAATCATACTAATAGTTATAAAATAAGCCTAAGCTATCCAAAAGAAGAAGCTAGAAGAAAAAGAGAAGAAGAAGAAGAGGAAAAGGTAATCACACGCAGGGCAAATAAAAAGAGAGGAATTAAGAGAGATTTAAACAGGGCTACTGTTCCTAAAAATTGGAATTTCTACAAAAAAGTAAACAAGAGAAGTGAAGATATATCACCAAACTATGTTTATGATGATGGAAAATTTACCTACTTTGGTTTTGACAGGACAAAAAAAATGCCTGCTATTTTTCTTAGAGATGGGGAGGAAGAGTTAAGTGTAAACAGTCACTCAAAAAGAGTAGGTAAATATTATGTAAAAGTTGTCCATAAGACAGGTAAAGTTTTCTTTTTAAGAAGTGGTAGAAAATTAGTAGGTATTTTGAATAGTGGCTATGGGATAAACCCTAATCTTAATTATGACACTACAAGCAATCAACTTATAAAGAGAGTAATAAGATAATGGAACAAGAAAGAAAAAATAATGATGATATGCTAAGTGATAATGAAGAAGAATTATTAGAAGAAAGTCAAGGGCAAAATAAGTATAAAATTCTATTCTTAGGGCTAGGTGTTTTATTCTTTTTTATCTTAGTAGTTGTTATGTTTTTTTTCTTACGAGAGTTAAACCCACCTGTAGAAATAAAAAAAACAAGTAGAGTTGAAGTAGAGCCTAAGAAATTTTCAGAGGATTTTTTGCCACCTAAAAAAGATTTCCCACTTCTGCCCAAACAAGCCGAAGTCACCAAAGTTGAAAAAATTCCACCTAAAATATACAAAAGTAAAATTATTAAGGGTGGTGGTGGAAAATTGGATATACATCAAGACAAGACCTCTACACCGACACAAGAACAAGAAAAGCCGAAGAGTATTAAAAAGGTAAACATTGAGCCAAAAGCTAAAGTGAAGAAGCAAGAAGCTTATCGAGGTGGTAGTAGTACTGTTGCAGGCATACATCAATATAATCAAAATTTAAGCCTCGCACGAGGTACGCTTATTCCATGTTCTCTTAATGTTCGTCTAATTTCAATGGTGTCTGGACAATTAACCTGTACTGTTGCAGAGGATATCTATTCTGTAAATGGTAATGTGCTTTTACTTGAAAAAGGATCAACTGCTGTTGGCTCTTATAAAAGTGCAAGTTTGCAGAATGGAATGAATAGAATGTATGCAATTTGGGATGATATACGCACGCCTAATAATGTTATCGTATCTGTGGGAAGTGGTACTTCAGATGAGTTGGGTAGTGCAGGGATGGTTGGAGAGGTAGATAATCATTGGATGATGCGTTTTGGGGGAGCTATTTTATTGTCTATTATTGATGATGCATTTAGCACATTGGCAAATAAGCACGGAAATGATGTAGGGGGCGTGGTTATAGGTGGTACTATGAATAGAGGTAGAAGTATGGGTAATACAGTATTGAAACAGTATATAAATATACCCCCAACACTCTATAAAAATCATGGCGACCTAATCAATATTTTTGTAAATAAAGATATTGATTTTTCGGAAGTCTATAAATTGAAAAGAAGATAAGATGAGTGGAGTATCAAGAACACTTGCCCTATTTGTAAATAAGTATTTTAGAGAAATACTGAATGATGATGAAGTGACCGAAGTGTGTTATAACGGTGGAAATAAAATATTTTCTCTCTCTTCTCATGGAAAATGGACTACGCATGAAACTAGCTTAAACAATAAAACAGCGTTAAGTGTTGTTACAAGTATTTCGTCTGTTAAAAATACAGAAGTAACAGAGGGTAAGCCGATACTAAGTTCAGTATTAGATAAAGGCGAAAGGGTACAACTGGTTACTTTTCCTGCTACTACTAAAGATGTTACGTCTATCACTATTAGAAAACCCAATGAGTTTAAAATAAGTATGGACACATACGAAGAACAAAATTTTTTTGAAATTACTGATGAAAAAAATGTGATTGAGAGTGAACTAATGTCACTCTTTACACAAGGTAAATATAGAAAGTTTATAGAGTTAGCAGTTCTTAGAGGTAAAACTATAGTGGTGGCAGGAGCTACAGGTAGTGGTAAAACTACTTTTATGAAGACACTTATAGATTATATCCCACACAATGAAAGAATTATATCAATCGAAGATGTAGAGGAGTTAGTTTTTACTGAACATCAAAATTATGTTCAGTTATTTTATCCAAGTGAAGCAAAAGTAACCGATTTCTTAAATGCATCTACTTGTCTAAAAAGTTGTCTAAGAATGAAGCCCGATAGAATTATTTTAGCAGAGCTTAGAGGTGGAGAAACTTTTGATTTTATCAACATTATTAATTCAGGGCATAGTGGCTCGATAACCTCATGCCATGCAGGGAGTGTAGAGGAAACTTTTAATAGACTTGAATTAATGACTTTACAAAACCCCAACGGACAAAAAATACCTTACGAAGTGATACAAAAAACATTAAAAAGCACTATAGATATAGTAGTTCATGTGGCAGACACTCAAAAAGGGAAAAGAATTACCGAAATGTACTACAAAGAGTATGAAGATAGTCAAAAAAAGGAAACAGCATGATTAGAAATTTATTATTAATAGGTGCTTTATTTTTTGGAGCGTGTAGCCAAAAAGTACCCATGCATCCAATACAGATAGAAGATACACCACAAAGAGTAGTTAGCCTAAGTCTAATCAATAATTTTAAAACGTATGTACCACAGGATACTTTTTTGTTAGGCAAAAATTGGCATTATCAGCAAAACACCTATAGAGATAGGTATTTATTTGAAAATGAAGAGATAGCAGGCACTTTTTATTTAGCCCACCATGCAACACATATTTACATACATGGGAGCGAATACAATTTTAGAAAATATAGAGATTATTTTTTACAAAATCAAGTAGCGGGCATTATTAAATTTGTACCAAATCGAAGACAAAGACGTAATCATGTTAAAATAGATTATTTCCATATCGTAGGAAAAAATGATACTGTGATAGTATCAAAAAATACTACAGGTAAAAATACCTTAAAGCCAACGTGTGAGGTGGTAGAGATACCCAAAAACTTTATAAAGGAGTACAGATGAAAATAGCAACAATTTTAACAATAGCGACACTTGCACTTATCGGATGTGGTGGAGGTGGGGATGGTACACCTGTGAGTAGCCCTTATAGCCCTACAGACCCAAATGCACACAAAAGACCTACTGTTGATGTCAAGTACACGCTAAACGGCTCTAAACGCCCTACTTGTCACAATGCAGACGATATAGGTACACTTAACCCCGATAATAGTGATTTTATAGATTGTACGTGGCAGTGTGGTAGATATGGTGGAATTAAGGGGCGAAATGGCGACACTATCTATATTTCACTTTGGTTTAGAAAAAGTGAGCGTACAGATGAGGGTGTTTGGGAGCTAACAGATGAATTTACGCAAGAAGCAAGCCCTGGTGTTTGCAGGGATATTTAAAAAGGATTAAAAGATGAAAAAAATAAAAATATTAATGGCACTTTGTATCTTAAACACCTCTAGCTATGCAATACCTGTTATAGATGCACCCCAACTATTCGAAAACGGACAAACTATACTAAGATGGGGAGAACAATTACAACAATGGAAGGATGAGATAAAGAACTGGAAGAAAGATTATGATGCTATTACAGGGTTTAAGCTTGACGGCAATATATTAAATAAGTTTATGCAAATCAACACATTATTAAAAAATCAAGGCTTAGATATGACAGACCTTGATTTGCAAAATCCAAAATCCAAAATCGGTGTATTAGCTAAACAGATGTTTGAGGAATTTACAGGGTTTGGGGATGATTGTAGTTTTGATTTTATGGGTGATGAAGATAAAAGAATATGTCAAGATACAATCGTCAGAGAAGTTCAAGAAATAATAGCAGTAAAAGAATTAACGGCAGTTGTAGATGATACTCTAAAAAAAGTAAATGACTTAAATGTAGAATTATCTAAAGCAAAAGACATTAAAACTTCACAAGATATTACCTCTTCTTTAGCATCTACTTTTTCTACATTAGAAATACTATCTGCTAGGCTTGATATGATGACTATGAAAAATGAAGCCAAAGAAAGTATCGACAAAAGAAGATTAGAGCAGTTACACATGAAAAAATTTGAGTACACAAAAAACTATTTAAAGGGTGGTCATGAAAAATAAGCCCCTCAAAATTATTTTAATATCAGCTTGTTTAAGTAGTTTTTCTTATTCGATACCCGTTATTTCAGTACCACAAGTGATAGAAAACGTATTTACAGAACTAAGAAACAATTATGAAACACTTGTTACATGGAAAAGGGAAGCCGAACAATGGAAAAATGATTACGAAGCCATTACAAAATTTAAGCTCGATAGCAATCTCTTAAATGAATTTCAAAAAATTAATGATATTTTGGGAAAGTATGGACTTAGTATGAGTGACATAGACCTTATTAATCCAAGTTCTGAAATAGCACAGATGGCAAAGAGTATGTTTAATACTTATTCTCTTTTTGATGATTGTAGTTTTGATTTTATGGGTGATGAAGATAAAAGAATATGTCAAGATACAATCGTCAGAGAAGTTCAAGAAATTCAAGCAATTAATGGTTTTTCTGAACAAATCACAAAAGCACTTGAAAAAATAAATGAACTGAATTCTCAATTAAGTGGAGGTGAAAAAGGAAGTAGGAAAACTAGCGAAGCAGGAAGCGATGGAGGGTTTGATATGGAAACTTTTTCGCAAAATCAACAAGATGCAGTTACTAAAGCAAAAGAAGAAGAAGATACATCTATTACAAGTGCATTTGCAGATTTATTTACAGATGAAAGTGACGGAAGTGTAAGTTTTAGTGATTTTTCCTCTGATGAGCAAAGCAGTTTTGATGACATGATGGGGAATTTCTCGGACAGCGAAAATAGTACTACTGATAGCGATGAAAATTCTATCAAAATGTCACAAGATGTAACGGCAGGGCTTAAGTCTGTGTCAATTACAATGAAAGCATTAAAAATACAATATAAGCTTATAAAGATAAAAAACAAAAGTAAAGAGAAGCTTGATAAAAGAAGACTGGAGCAACTACACATGAAAAAATTTGAGTACACAAAAAACTATTTAAAATCTAAAAGTGAAATTTAAAGTATGTTTGTTGAATTATACAAAATGTCGGAAGAGTTTCTTGCTCTCATTGATCCTGCTCAATCTTTACTTTTAGTTCTTGCCTTTAAATCCGTTGTCGTAGTGTGGTTTGCTCTTTGGGTAATGTTTGTAGGTTTTAATTATGTTTGGGGAAGCACAGTAACGCCCATTCGTGATATAGTAAAAAAATTTTTGATATATAGTGCTATTTCTGCGTTTGCTTTTAATATTGGTGCTTGGTATGGCTTATCCGTAAGTATAATTAAAGAATTTAGCGTATGGGCTTCAGGCGATAGTATAATAGCTATGTTTACTCTGCTTGACATGGGAACATGGAGATTAAGCGATTTAAGTCAAGTTTACATCAAAAATGACAAATCATATATTTATCATTTTGAAGCTTTATTTGGCACGTTTTTAGTCCATTTAGCTTATTATGGTTTTGGATTGGTGGCATCTATTATATTAATTTATAACTCCCTTGCCTTAAAACTTTTAATTTTTACTCTACCTTTTGCCGTGACTTCTCTATTTTTCTCTCTTACTAAGGATATTTTCAGTAAATGGGTTCAGCTTTTAATTGCCAATATTCTTTCTTTAATATTTATAAGCATTTTTTTTAAACAAACATATCTAAAAGTAATGGAACAGATAAAATTGGTAAGTGCTAAAGGCAATTTGCTTACTATTACTACTTCTGCTTTTGAAATAGTAAGCTTTTTAATTTTGGGAATTTTCTTTCTTTTGATTACTGTACATCTTTCAGAGAGATTGTCTTCTGCTTCTGTTGATAGAGCTGTAAGTAGTACTGCTAAAAAGACAGCTCTAGCAGGTGCAGGTGCAGGGTATTTGGGAGCTAAGGCAATGGGTACGGTAACTAGAAAGGGCTTAGAAGGAACACAGGGGACTATCAATGCAGTAAGCGCAGCATCAACTATTGCGGGTAATTCTGCAAGCTCTGCTCACGCACTACATAAAGCCTCTCGTGATAAATCTTCTTCTGCAACACTAAGAGCAAATAGAACAGGGGGTATCAATACCTCTAATAGTGGTGGTGGTGGTGGCAGTAGTGGCAGAGCTACTTATAGACCTGTGCCTTTAGGTGGGGTAGCTTCTTCTAAAGCTAGAAATAGTGGGGGTAGTGGTAATAAAAGCGGCAGTACTAAATGGGGGAGAATTGGAGCTATTAATAAGCATAGGAGAAATACCTAATGCTCGTTAAAAGTGGCTTATTACAAGAAACGACACTACTATATAAAATATTAATTTTATTCCCTCTGCTATTATCAAAGCCATAATATATATTATGTAAAATATGCAATAAGCTATTATTGCTAAAATTTTTAATAGTCCAAAAAAAAATATCGTTTTAGGATTATCCATAAACTTAAATATTTTTTGTAAATAATTTGATAATTTTGTTTGCTTTTTTGCTTTGCCATAGGGTAAATATCTCATTTTTTATTCTCCTTATTTTTTTTAAAAATCTCCTAGTTTTTCATCTTCTATTTTTGTACCCTTTGCTATTATATTTCCAAAGGTAAATTTATATGTGCCTACTTCATACTCGAAACTCTCTAAAAAGTTTTTAAACAAGTACATCATATCATCACTTATGCCTGTAACTTCAACTATTGTTCCAGTTGCTAGTGAACTAATCGTATCATTCATGAAATCTATCGTACTTTTATACTCTTCTTTATTGTTATAGTCTTCTAATGCAACCTCTAGGTAGTTTTTCCAAAGTTCCATTAGTTCTACTTCATCTATTCTAAATAATTCTAGTTGTGCTTCATTTTCATTCATTTTATCTTGCCTTTAATATCTCAATCATTTCATCTTTAAATTTTACTGTTTGCTTTAATGTTTCTATCTCTCTTTTATATTCAGACATTACATCATCATTTTTGCTTGTTACATGAGCCTTAATCCATTTTGCCCTGTCTTTTGGACTGTACCCCTCTTTTTGTGCCTTTTGCTCTATTATGTCTAATTGTGCTTGATTAACGTATATGCCTATCGGTATTTTTTGTTTTTCTTTTTCGTCTTTTCGTGGCTGTCCTTTTGCTTTATGCTTTTTTTTTCTCTCTTCTTTTTGTTCCTGTAGGGGAGCTGTTTTTTTTACTGCATTTACTTTACTTGCAAAATCTTTTTTATCGTTACTCATTTATTATCCTTTTTTAATTTCTTTAAGATCTCTTTTGCTAGATTATTCAGCTCTTTTTTTGCATCTTCATGACCTTTTAGATGTGTTGCTTCATGTACTGTTAATCCCTCTCTTAGTGCCTTGTCGTATATCCCTCTATCTCTTATTATTGTTTGTAGTGTTTCCATTCGTTCCTGTGAGCTTATTATGTCTTCTATGTGACTGAAATTACTAGCAAATATATGGATTTTGTTTAAGAGTACGTGTGTTTTTGTTTTTTCGTTTGTACTTTTTTCTATTCTCTCTAGTATCACGCTATATTTATTTGCTATTGCCAATATTTCGCTTACTTTATCTGCTATGGGCGTTATATTAATATCTGCACCCATTATCGCTATACTTGTAAGACCACTATCAAAACCACCACTATCTATGATGTCTATTTCGTTGTCTTTTGTGTTTTTAATAATGTCTATTAATGTGTCTTCATCTTCTACATTTATTATGTTATCTTTTGGATGCTCTCTAAGACTGTTAAATCCTAAACAGCTATCTTGAGTGTCTAAATCATAGATTGTTGTTTTGTAGCCCAGTTCTTTAAAAGCCTGTGCTGTGTGGTAGGCTAATGTGGATTTTCCAGTCCCCCCTTTTTGGTGGCTATAGTTAATTACCATCTTTTTCCCTTTGATTGTTTTAGTGTTTTAAAGTATAACTATATAAATATTAAATTATGCTTATGTTTATAATTAAAATAATATTAATTTAGTTTTATAAACACTTTGTGAACTGTTCGCCAAAGGCAACAAAGTATGAGTTTTAAGTTTGGGGCTAACCCTAAAGGGTCGTTCTCAATCTGCTATCGCAGACAAGTACACGGTACTTGCCCTAAAGGGTAAATCCAACTTAGCCAAGAGCAAGAGCATCTAAGTTCAGAGTTCATCATATCAAATGAATAACTTGCCGTGAGCGTACTCACTATTTCACAGGACTAGGATCTTAACTAACGTGAGTAATGAAACATTACGCACAACGTCAAGTCTAGGTCCTATGAAATGCAAGTTATGCACATGATATGACTATAACGCTAACGCTATGATAGTTGAGTGTGTTTTTGTTTGGGGTTTTTATATATAAGGAATATCTTTGTTAGAAAAAAGTGGCTTCATATGTTTTGGGTCTTCTGTCGAGTATACACTTTCCTCTCTTGTTAGATATCTAGCCACATCTGGAATTGCAAAAAGTACCTTTTTACTTTCTTTGACAGCTATTCTTTTAAGTTCGCTATCTTCTTTTAATCTTCTATCTAGCGTAACTACAGAAGTATTTAAGAGGTAGGATAACTCAATTTTTGTTATATATAATTTTTTTGGATAGATTTCCGTTATGTGTGTTTTTGCTTCTTCATAGTTCATTTAATATCCTTTTGTTTTATATTTAAACTTTTGCATAATATACATTAGAAAAAGATAAAAAATTATAGGAAAATTAATAGTTATTTTTATGAACATATCAGAACATATCAGAGCATATCATAGGCATTTTAAAGGTAACAGTTTTTATACTGTACCCTTTGACTATTTATGTGTATCTATGATTTTATTCACGGCGTTTCCTTAAGATATTTAGCTTTTAAAATATCCCAAGCAATATCAAATGTAGGGGCAGACATCAAATCGCCATTTACGCCATTTTCAAGGACTAAGGGACAATAGCTTTTTTTCTTATTCCAATACCACCACTCTTTATCTGTTGTAAAGTAGATTATGTGTTCTGTGTGTAGGTTTTTTGCAATGATTTCAATACTATTAGTTACACTTACTGCATCTTCTCTATGCAAATCTATTACAATCGCAATACGAGTACCATTGTCTAACATCTTGTAGGCATACTTATAGTATGCCATTTCTTTAAAAGATAATTTGCTTATGATACTGTTTGCTTCTAGCTCTCCTAGTGTAAACTCTCTCATGTACTTTGTAGAAAAAGCTTCTTTGTATTGTGCATATGTGTATGAAGTTGCAAAATTTTCACCTATTCTGCTTTGCAATACTTGTGAACGTGCTTCATTTTCATTCTCTGCATCAATGACTAAAGCGACATTCATAGGATTAAGTTTGTGATGCATCCAACTTAGATGATTACTTCCAAATGTGATAACTGTCTTCATTTTATTTCCTTTAATTGTTTTTGTATGTAGATTATACCTTAATTAATATTAATTTACAAGTAAATTAGTATTAAATTTATAAATAAAATTGTATTAAACGGCTTCATATCCGTCATAATGTTCGGGTGTAGATAATTTATTATCGTGCTTATGTCCTAATACTTTAGCTACAAACTCTCTTCTATCTACATAGCTACCACCCTTACCTTGTTCTAGCCAAATGATTTCAGCCCCAATCTCTCTCCAATCGCTAGACGTATGAGAGGAGTGTGTTATTCTTTTTAATGCTTTGTTAAATGTACCATTAAATTTTTTATTTATTTCGTCTTCTGTATGGTACTTTGTATGTAATTTACTATACGTTTCTAGCTTCTCTTTTTCATCATCTATTGCTATGATATTTTTTTGTATTTTGATTTCTATTGCATCATCTATGTAATCCTGTAAAGGCTCTAAGATGCTTTGTAAAAATTCAAAATCATTATTTATTGTATAAGCTTCTATCGTCTTGCCGTCCTCATCATCTTTTCTGATACCCTCGTAATACCATGTTTTATTTTTCTTTTTTATCTTTAATGAGTTTAATATCTCTGACTGTCTTCTGCAAGTTACCATCGTTAAATATGTATAGATATGATAGATACGCTCTCTCTCTATGCTTTGCCTAAGACCTATATCGTAAGTATCATTTTTAATCTTATTTTCTAATTCTTTAATTAACCTTTTAGTTTGCTCTAAATTAAAAGTCTTTTTGTTTCTTATCTCTTCTTTTTTCTTTTCTATTACTTTGTCCTGTACTACATCATAAACCCTTTGAGGGGGTAGAAATAAAGCTAGAGCTAACTCTCTATGCGTTTCGTTCTCTAGAGTACCTATGGTTTTACGCATAGCAGAATAGTAAGTCTTAGTAGTGCTTAACGCACGACCACCTATCCAACAAAAAGGGATATACTCACATACGATTTTTTCTATCTCTCTTGTGTCTTGTGCATTTTCTAAAGCTTCCTTAAACTGTTCTTTAAGCTCATTGGGAGTACTTGCTTCATACACTTCAAAGATAAGATTAGCAGTTTCTATTTTTGAGTCTGTAGCGTTCCCCCCTGTATCTTTTGTTTTGGGGATAATTTCAGTATGGGTGGTATCACTATTGTTTAGCTTACTTGCTAGTTTTTCTACCATAGCTCTTAACTCTAATATCTCTTTGTTGTTTGTATCAGCATTGTTAGTCTTTGTAGCGTATTCTTTCCACTCAAAATGATTAGAAGACATGAAGTTGTAAGGATTTCCTTCATTATCGACAATTTGCCCATTTTCCATAATAATATATTTCCCATCTTCCCAATCTATAGACATAACACGCTTATTGTTAAATAGTGCTTTTAGTGTTTCCTCTTTTGTCATAGTTTTTGTATCATCTTCAATGTAAATTATCCATGTTTCGTTTACGCTTGACATTAGATTATAGGGTGTTCCCTCATTATCTACAATTTGCCCATTTTGTAGCTCTATATAGCTACCCTCTTTCCATTCTGTAGATGTAAATTTGCTACCCTCTGTTAAGAATATTTCATATTGTAGCTCTTTTGTAGTGTAGGTTTTCATTCCTCTTTCCTTTGATTGTTTTTTAATAAGAGTTAGTTTATATCACTTATTAAGTTTATTATATCTAAATTAGTCTTAATATAGGGTTAGTACCCCAATACTAATATTAAATAATTGTAGTGCGACTAATAGTAATCATGTATTTAATATGCTCTATTTTTTTTCTATCTTCTTTGTCTTCAAGCGAAAACCAAGTCGTTTCACCCTCATCATCTACCCCTTTTGAAAATAATAAATTTCCTGCGAGGATTAATTTATTATGTGGGCTAGGTGCATTTTCTATGAGTAGTTCCATGACGGGATTATCTTGTACCATAATACCCTCATCGTCTATCCATACATCACAATCCTTTAATCGTACACAATCTACTGTACGACACTCTAATAACTCATACATATAATCAAGCTCTGTTTGATTGTGGGCTTTACCCTGTGTATTTATAATTTCTACTAAGGGAGTATTTTTATCTTTTGTATAAGTTACAAGTATGCCGATAGTGCCTATTGTGTTGTGTTTAAAGTGTTCAGTCATTCTATTTCCTTTGATTGTTTTTGTGTATAGATTATACCTTAATTATTATTAATTTGCAAGTAAATTAGTATTAAATTTAAAAAAGTTTGATTATTTTTATACCCCTCAAAAGGGGCTAGGATAGAGTGCATCTAGTCTAATAGTCTTCTATTTGTTTAGCGTTTCTATAGATAGCATAAATACCGACTAGAATTATAGAAACAATAGATATAAGTAGTAAAGTCTTCATCTGAAACTCCTTTCAAAAAATATCCACAAGGTACTATTATAGCACCTTGTGGATTATACGCTATAAGTCTGTTAGCTCCTTTGATTTTTTGTTTATAATGCCTTGTGTGACTATTGCAGTAATTAAAGAAATTATTGCAAGGGCAAGGGCAGATAATGTAACCTCATCTAGTGTATCGTTTCTATAGTCATTAGCCAAGAAACCTACAGTTAAAAATGAGATAGTAAGCAGTAAGCTAAGACCATATCTTAACGATGTGATAAAGCTTTGAAGCGTGTCTTTTTTACTCATGTGGCATTTCCTCCGATTGTTTAATTTGTATCACGATTGATACAGTATAATTATAGCAAGTTTTCTTACATAAGTCAAGTAAATTAATAATAAATTACAAATAAATTAATATTATTTTAGTTATAAATTTAAGCAGATATTAAACTAAGTTAGTCCATGTGAATAAGTTTAGTATGTAAGTTAGTATTGTGTATATAATGTGAATAACTAAGTTAGTTTGATTAGTTTATCTTATATTTAAAGTTTAAAAGTAAGCTAGTTTAGCTAAAGACCCCATAAACAGACGATTTTACTCACAAAATTAAGGATATTTGGGTTAGTTTGGGAATATATTAAGATTTATTGGGTGCAATGCGTGATATATGGGCGTAATGGGTAGATTAGTATCATGTGAATAAGTCTAATATGGTTAGTATGGTTAGTATGGTGTGAATAACTAAGTTAGTATCATAAGGTAAGGTTATGGACTAAGGTTAGTCTTGACATATTAAACTTCGTTTAATATA
>JAKIUE010000025.1 GCA_021647715.1 Sulfurovum sp. | reverse complement strand
AAGTCAAGCCTCCCATCGCCGATAATACTGCAGGCTACGTCTGTGGAAATGTAGGTCGCTGCCACTTTGAGTTATAACTCTTAATCTAGTCTTTCTTATACTAATTATCCCCTTTTTATAATGTTACATCAAATGAGTACAATTACTCTATTATTACCATTTTTAAGTTAATGTTCAGTATTTGCATAATAAAATGTAAGTTAATATGTTTTGGACAAAACATAAATTATAAGGAGAAATTATGAATAAAATCGTAAAAATATCGCTAATTACAGCTATGGCTCTTGCCACTGTAAATGCATCATCTCTAAGTGCTAAGCTTAGTACACTTGAGACAGAATTAGCTGATCTTAAAAAGCAGGTTAAAAAACAAAACAAGAAGCTTAATAAGGTTAAAGCACATGATGCGAATGATAATATTAAGTGGGGTGTTGATTTACGAACAGGAATAGACAATATTAACTATGATTTGGCAAATGGTAAAAGTGTAGGTAAAAACGACCTCATGTCTATGAGACTTTGGTTAAATATGGAGTTTGCTGCAGATACTCAAAATATCTTTAAGGGACAACTTTCTATGAATAAAGCTTTTGGAGCAGATTTTGGAAGTCCTGTAAATAGAAACTTTAGTCTTGGTGGACAATTTGACTGGACAGGGAATGAAGCATTAACTAACAATACGCTTAAAGTTAGACAAGCATATTGGTTATATTTAGGTGATAGTTTGTTCGGAGCTGATATACCTTGGACATTTTCTGTAGGTAGAAGACCTTCAACGAATGGTTTTTTAGCTAACTTAAGAGATGATGATGGTGCTGCTTCGCCACTTGCTCATGTAATTAATGTAGAATTTGATGGGTTAAGTTCAAAATTAGACCTTTCTAATATTACAGGTATCCCCGGTATGAGTATCAAACTTTGTATGGGACAAGGATCTACCAATGCTCAGCCTTTATTTGAAAGTGCTACACCATATGTCAATGGTGATTCTAGTGGACTTGATGATATAAAGCTTGCTGGATTTATTTTCGAACCGTATAATGATGGTCAATTTATTGTTAAGTCTACTTGGTATAAAGCATTTGATCTTCCTGGGATGGATATGGATATGATGGATAACCCAATGGCTGGACAGCCTGGGCAACCTCTACAGATTCCAGTACTCGATGCTAAGGGTAAATTTACTTATGCTCCAACAGGATTTAAACAATATGGAGATATGCAAGGTGCTGCACTTTCTGTACTTGTTGATGGCTTAACAGAAGAGGGTTACTTTTCAGATGCAAAAGTATTTGGTTCTTTTGCTTGGAGTAAAACACAACCAGAAACTCGAAGCAGTATGCTAGGTTCAACTGAGAGCGAAACTGGTACATCCTACTGGTTAGGTGCACAGTTACCTGTTACAGACAGTGGAACATTAGGACTTGAATTTAATCATGGAAGTCAATACTGGAGACCTTTTACATATGCAGAAGACACTATGATAGGTTCTAAAATTGCAGCACGTGGTGATGCTTTTGAAGCATATTTTACTTATCAGATAACAGATGCACTTTCTGCACAAGTTAGATATACTAAAATAGATTATGAATATACAGGAAGTAATGGGTTCTTTGGTAACTATTCTGGAGGTTCAAATAAAATATCTGACATGAAAGATGGTGCAGCAGGATGGGATCAAATGAGTACGGCATTAGGTAGAACACTAGATCCGAGAAATCCTCAAGATATTGGAGCAGTTGCGGGAGCTTTGGCACAAAAATATAAAGAGAAGGCGGGAGCAGTTGCTGGAAAAATGGCAGGAGCGAAAGCATTCTTACCTAATGTTGTTGAATCTGCACAAGATTTAAGATTTTATATTAGATATAGATTCTAATATTGACTATATAAAGAGTTTACAACTCTTTATATAATACACATCAAATACACAAATACCCCAATTTTATTCTTTATGATCTTTTTAGTGTGAGGAAAATTTTTTGGGTAATTGGATACTTTTAAATATAAAATAAAAATAAAAAGGATTATCATGATACGGTTAACAAAAGGATTGATACTTGTACTTCTTGTATCAACAGGACTCTTCGCGCTAGAAGCCAAGAAAACAGTTGCAGTTCCTCCAGCTACTGCATTGAAAACAGATATTGCTACGCAAGATGTACAGATATTTACAGCAGATAATAGCGATGGTAAGATTACCCCAAAGAGCATTGAAGAAGCGTTTGTCAAAGAAGGATTTTTCATCTCTGAACATAGAGATATGAATGCACCTTTTGTGAAAAATTTTAAAGAGACAACTTTTGATATCTATAATCTTTTTACTGTATATCGAAAAGATACTGTACGAAATTTGGCTGTAAACTATCCTGAGATTGGTTTGTTTACACCTATGAGTATGTCTATTTATGCTAAAAAAGGCTCTAAGACGATATCTGTTGCATTTTTATCAGCAAGCGCTAGTGCAAGAATGATGAGTATCCCTGAAGATAATGAAGAAATAGTAGCTCTTGGAAAATCTGTAATAGCAGCATTACATGCTGCTATGCCTAGTGGTAAATTAGAGACAGTAAATTACAAAATGTCAAAGCCATCAGGTGACTTAATAGCAAAGGCTTCTTTAGATATAGCAGCTGATGATGACTGGGAAGATGTTAAGGATGATTTTCAAATGGAATTTGAGGGTGAACTTGCACCCAATAAATTTATTTTGGCAGGATATACTGACTTAGGATATGATTTTGAAGAAAATAATATAGAAACATATAATTTTTATGATACATATTCTATATGTAAATTAGAAGTCATTTATGTGGTTGCTAAGAAACATCCCGAAGCTGGTGCGTTTGCTCCATGTTCTGTGTATATGTATCAAAAAAAGGGTGAGAATAAAATGCACATGGCCTTCCCCACTGTACATAAGTGGATAGCGGCACTGGGTATAGAAGATAAAGAGTCTATTGATGTACTAATAACCGCGCAAAAAGCGTTTGAGGGTATTTTAGAAAAATTAACTAAAAAATAATTTTAGTTTTCTAATAAAAAGATATTATCGCCTTGCGCGATAATACCAGATGCCAAAATCTTTGCAAATATTCCCCTATCATTTTTTAACAAAGCAGGTACTGTCTCATGTATGGTGGAGAGATGATTACATATTGTACAGTATTGACTGATTTCGAGTATAACACTTTGACCTATTTGAAGTTGTGTACCTGGAACTAGGTGATAAGGATTGAAATCTACTAGGAGATTTTCTCCTAATGAACCATATTGTGCGGTAATATGATGATTTTGCATTAGTGTATATGAGTCGATAGATGTGATTAAAACAGATCTTTGTCTGTCTTTATCATAAAATTTATCTGTTGTTATTCCTTTGGCATCTAAATTGATTGTATTTTTCTTAGTTCTAGATTTTTTATCTACTTCTGAGATAAACAATTCAATGACTTTTCCTACTTTTTTCACAGAATACTTCCTTGAAATAACTAGTTGGGATTGTATCATAATAACTTTTATTGTACTACAAGTCATAAATAATATTTATTATTTTTTTTGTTACAAAGTGGTGTTTTGTTTAAAAATATCTGATAATTAATAGTTTTACATATTGTTTTTATTTTATTTCTATATAATCTAGTGCATATGGCTTTTCTAATGTGAATATCTAAGATACGCACTTTGGTCATTTTAAAATAAATCAAGGAGGACAAATGAATAAGATAGATAAAATATCGAATGATGAACTTAGTGTTGTTACTGAAGAACCAGCATCAAGAAGAAGTTTTTTTAAAAAGACAGCAGCTTATTCTATGAGTGCATTCGCTGCTGCGAGTGTATTGGCACCAGTGAAAGTAAAAGCGGGAGATGATCCTGCGATAATGGAAGAGCAACCATGGGCTACAGCTTGGGGAACACCTGTGACTGATAATCTTTATGGTTTACCTTCTCCCTATGAGAGTAATGTAACAAGAAGAACAACAGAATTGTTGTCTTCGGGGAATATGAGAGCATCTATTGCTGTAACTCCCATCCAAGATATTACAGGTATTATTGTACCTAATGGGTTGTTTTTCAATAGAAATCATGGGGGAACTCCTGAGATAGACCCAAATAAGCACAGACTTATGATTCATGGGCTTTTGGAAAAATCACTTGTGCTTACTATGGATGAACTAAAAAAATATCCGAATGTAACAAGAATCCATTTTATAGAGTGTCCAGCAAATGGTGGACCTGAATGGAGAAATCCTCAATTTCCATCTATTCAGTTTGCTAAAGGTTTTATGTCCTGTGCAGAGTGGACAGGTGTGTATTTGAAAGACATCTTAAAAGATCTTGGGCTTAAGCCAGAAGCTAGATGGATGTTAGCAGAAGGTGGAGACAGTTCACATATGGGTAGAACTGTGCCAATAGATAAAGTGCTTGATGATGCGATGGTTGTTTGGGGTCAAAATGGTGAAGCATTAAGACCAGAACAAGGATACCCTATTAGATTACTTCTTCCAGGTTGGGAAGGTAACTTGATGGTTAAATGGTTAGCGAGACTAGAGTTCGCATCTGAACCATTTTATTGTAAAGAAGAGACAGCTAAATATACTGCATTGACCAACAAAGATGGTAAAGCAATTCAGCATTTTTATGCCAATGAAGTGAATTCTGTTATCTCTTCTCCATGTCCTGAGAAACCATGGACAGACTTGAAGAAAGGTGATACTGTTGAGATTGAGGGTATCGCATGGTCGGGAATGGGTACTATTGATGGGGTTGATATCTCTTTTGATGGTGGTAAAAACTGGGTAGAAGCAAGTCTTAAAGGTCTCGTATTACCTCAAGCTTGGACAAGATTTTCATATATTTACAAATACGAAGGAAAGCCACTTTTCCTTTCTAGCCGTGCTAGAGATGATGCTGGATATGTGCAACCAAGTATTAAACAAGAGCGAGATGCTATAGGTATAGAAGGTGTGTATCATAGAAATGGTATTCATACATGGGAAGTAACAGAAAAAGGAGAAGTGCACAATGTTCAAATCTTATCGTAAATTATTATCGACAGTTGCAATTGTTGCATTGGCTTCAGTCTCTGTAGCGTCAGCAGGAAATGCATCAAGAACGTATGAAAATGGAAAAAAAGTAATTGATGGGGGTATGACATACCCTACTAAAAATGGTATGACTTCTGTATATAAAGTTAATACACAAAAGAATTACAAAGATGTAAAATTTGGTAGACCAGCTACTCCTAATGAGATAAAAGCATGGGATATTGATGTGATGCCTGATGGCACAGGTTTACCTGAAGGAAAAGGTTCTGTTGAAGAGGGTGATGAGATTTATGAAGCGAAATGTGCTTCATGTCACTTTGACTTTGGTTCTGGTGGTGCTGGTTACCCTGCATTGCAGCAAGGCAATGCCTATGAGGCAAAAGAAACATTAAAGCTTCAAAGGTTAAATCCAGAAGATGATGGGCCACAACGTAACTTTGGTTCTTATTGGCCACAGGCTAGTACTGCATGGTGGTACATTAAGACAGGTATGCCTCATCCAGCACCACTTTCTTTAACTGATGATGAAACATATGCACTTATGGCGTACATGTTAGCTATTAATGAAATTACAATAGATGGTGAAGAGTTAGAAGATGAGTATGTACTTGATAGAGAAAAGTTCTTAAAGATTGTCATGCCAAATAAAGATGGTTTTGTCCCTGTAATTGATGGAAAAGATGGTTTGGAAAATGTACGTAAATTTTATGATGATGCCAAAAATTTTGGTGGAATTAAAAAGCGATGTATGAAAAACTGTTTTGATGGTGAACCCAAAGTAGCTCGTATTCAAGGTGTAGGGATTAGTGATTTTAATCCACCACTTTCTGCCAAAAAAGAGAAGCCTGCTAAAAAAGAAAGCACTGGCGGTAATAAAGCAAAAGAAGCCTATGATGCTTCATGTGCAGTATGTCACGCGACAGATGCAATGGGTGCTCCAGCAGTGGGAGACAAGAAAGCATGGGAAGCTACATTGAAAAAAGGTCTTGACGTTGTTAAGAAAAATGCTATTGTTGGTATAAATGGAATGCCTCCAAAAGGTGGTGCGAACCTAACGGATGATGAGATGAATGCAATTGTTGATTATATGATAGAAGCATCTAAATAAGTTTAGATTATCACTATTATTACACAATAAATAAATATAATTAGGTCATGAGTTTGAGAAATCATCTCAAGCCTAGGTAAATAAAATTCAAAGGAATAAAATGAAAAGAAGTATTTTGAGTCTTGTTGCAGTAGCAGCAATGACAGTAAGTTTAAGTGCTACAGATTTTAGAGCAGATAAGCCAGATGCATGGACTGCAAAAGATGTACCATCAGCGATTAAAGCGCTTTATGGAGAGATTACTCCAGCAGATGGAGATATAAAGCTTAAAGCACCAAAGGTAGCTAGTAATGGTGGAGCAATCCCTGTTTCAGTCAAGACAGATATCCCTGCTAAATCAGTCGCTATCTTCCAAGATGCAAACCCTGAGGCAGCAGTAGCTGTGTTTACTGTACCTGAAGGTGCAAAAGCAGATTTTGCATTAAAAATTAAAATGAAAAAATCTGGTTCAATTACTACAATTGTTGAGGGTAAAGATGGTAAGTTTTATTCTAAAAAATTATCATTAGAAGTTGCTCTTGGCGGATGTGAAGGTTAAGACCTTTACAATATTTTATAGAGATTATTTAAAATAAAAGGAAAACATATGAGAAAATTAATATTAGCACTATCAAGCGTGGCATTTATGGCTACATCGGCAATGGCAGAATCTCCAGCTCCAGCAGCGGCAGCAACTGAAGTAAAAATGAAAATAAAAGCAAAAGAAAAAGATGGTACAGTAAAAGCAAAAGTTGCTATTTCCCATGACATGCTTACTTATGACCAAGCTAAGAAAAAAGGTAAGGAAGCAAACTTCATTACACATATCACTGCAACGGTAGGAGATAAAGTTGTATATGATGCATCTACTAGCCAATTTCTTTCTAAAAACCCATTGGTAAAATTCCAATTTGCTGGTAAAAAAGGTGATGAGTTAAAAATGACATATACTCAACTTAAAGGTGAAGTATTCTTCGCGACTAAGAAGATTAAATAAATTTTATTTTTGTGTACCCTTTTGGGTGCATGACATAGAATTCAAAAAATTAAATTACTATTGGGTTATTTTTTTTGAATACTTTTTATTAAATTACTTTGTGTATTTGAAACCAGTGTTCGACTTCTCTACTAAGTGTCGCTTCTTCTCTCCGTTTGAAGTGTTCAGATAAATCAAAATCATTTTTCCCGTACTTTTCTTTATATTCATTGATAAATTTAGCATAGGTATCTTCTCTCATTGCCGTTAGCTTGTAGGTGACTTGATCATACACTTGTGTATCGATACTAATTCGTTTTCTTAAAATCTCATTGAGATTAATACTTCCGTAACGTACTTCTTTGGCCTGTGTCATATTCATCTCTATATAAGCACGCATAGAAGCAAAGATATGCTCAACTTGAATTAAAGGAGTATTGGTGCTATTGATAGCCGTTGAAAGCTCTTGTGTGTAGCCCCAAGAACCTGAAATATCTAAGTCTGTATCAAATGCTGTTTTGATAATTTCTTTGAGATCATTATTACTTTTTAGTCTTTCAAAGGTAGACATGAGTTTTAGAGACCAGCTTCTTTAATGGCTTCTGTTCTGGCGTGTGACATAAGAGGCTCAAAGACAAGCTTTAGGGTACCGTTGCTCATAATGTCATCTAGCGCATAGAGGGTTAGTCCTATACGGTGGTCTGTGAGCCTGTTTTGTGGGTAGTTATAGGTACGTATCTTCTCTGAACGTGAGCCTGAGCCAACTTGTAGCTTTCTTTGGCTTGCAGATTCATCTAAGCTTGCTTGTAACATATGGTCATATACTCTTGCCTTAAGGACTTTCATCGCTTTGGCTTTGTTTTTGTGTTGTGATTTTTCATCTTGTATGGCGGCTACTATCCCCGTAGGGAGATGTGTTAGGCGTACAGCAGAGTCTGTGGTGTTGACCGACTGTCCACCACAGCCACTTGAACGGTAGGTGTCCATTTTTATCTCATTTGGCTTGATGTCAACTTCTACATCATCTACTTCAGGGATGACAGCCACTGTGATAGCCGAAGTGTGGACACGTCCTTGTGTCTCTGTGTCTGGCACACGTTGTACACGGTGTATCCCCCCTTCGTATTTGAGTAATGCATAGACATTTTCGCCTGATATCTGTGCGATGAGTTCTTTGTATCCCCCAGCTGTTCCGTCACTAGTGCTAAGGATGTCTATCTTCCACCCTGCTTGTTCTGCGTAGCGTGAGTACATACGGAAAACGTCTGCAACAAAAAGTGCAGCTTCATCTCCTCCTGCTCCTGCTCTAAGTTCCAACATGATGTTCTTGTCATCATTTTTGTCTTTAGGGAGCATGAGTATTTTGATGTCTGCTTCCAGTGTAGGTAGCATTGGTTCAAGTTCAGAAAGTTCTTCTTTTGCCAAGTCTCCTAACTCTTCATCTTTAAGCAGTTCTTTATTCTCTTCAATCGCATCAGCTGTTTCTATGTAGATTTTTGCTTGCTCCACTAACTTGTTAAGTCCAGACTGTTCTTTACTTAATTCTGTCATACGTGAGATATCTGAAGCGATATCAGGAGATGAAAGTAGTTTAGTGATTTCATCGTGTCTGTCTATAAAAGGTTTGAGCTTATCTTTGAACATAGGATGACTTTATATTGGATTTTAAAAGGAATTGTATCAAAATGAGTTAAATTCGACAAGTTGAATGAGCCATATGATGGCATTTCCATGAGTTGTTGTGGAAGTTATTTAGTCACCCACTAGTTTTTAAGGCTAGTCGGACTAGAAGATAGAATTGCTAAGCTATTTTGTTTACCATTTTGTGAAGACGGCTTACTTTTCTTGCTGCGGTTGTTTTTTTCAAAAAACCTTTACTTACGAGTGAGTGAATACTCTTATTTGCTGTAGCGAATGCAGCTGTTGCAGCAGTTTTATCTGAAGCTTCTACAGCTTCATGTACTGATTTTACGATATTTTTAATTCTTGTTCTATAATATCTATTTCGCTCTGTTTTTTTAGCGGTGACTAAAATACGTTTTTTTGCTGATTTGTTGTTTGCCATAATATTTCCTTGCTTTCAATGATATTGTGTTGCATGTTTATCACTTAATATGTGTATTATAAGTGAAAAATAGTTCGCGAATGATACCAAAAAAGAGATTAAAGATTTATTAATTTAGATATAAATTATTTTCGCTAAAATTAATGCTTAGTAATTATATATAGTTAAGGACATATCGTGGAACTTTTTGGAACAGATGGTGTAAGAGGAAAAGCAGGTAAAAAAGTAAGTGCAATGAATGCGATGAAGCTCGCAATGGCAACAGGAATTTATTTTAAAAAATCTTCAAGAAGAAGAAAGATTCTTGTAGGTAAAGATACAAGACGTAGTGGGTACATGATAGAAAATGCCATTGTGTCTGGACTTACCGCTGTAGGATTTGATGTGATACAAATTGGTCCTATGCCAACACCTGCTATTGCTTTTTTAACAGCAAGTATGCGTTGTGATGCAGGGATTATGATATCTGCATCGCATAATCCATATTATGATAATGGTATAAAGTTTTTTGACTGGTCCGGAAATAAGCTAAATAAGGATAGAGAAGAAGAGATTGAGGCTATTTATAATAATAATGAGTTAATTGAAGCATCACAAGTAGTAGATAAAGAAATAGGTAAATCAAAACGTATAGATGATGTCATTGGTCGATATATAGTTCATATTAAAAACTCATTTCCCCGTGACTCTACTTTATGGGGGAAACGTATTGTTATTGACTGTGCAAATGGTGCGGGTTATATCGTTGGTCCTACTATTTTAGAGGAACTAGGTGCTGAAGTCATTGTTATTGGTAATAATCCAGATGGTTTTAACATTAACGAGGGATGCGGTGCGATGCATCCTGAAAACCTGGCTAAAGTAGTCTTGGATAAGAGAGCAGACCTTGGTATTGCACTTGATGGGGATGCTGATAGATTGGTTTTGGTAGATGAAAAAGGCGAAGTAATTGATGGTGATAAATTGATGGGCGTGCTTGCCGTTCACCTCGACAATAATGGACTACTTAAGGGTGGCGGTATGGTTGCTACTGTTATGAGTAATCAAGGACTCGATGAATATCTCACTTCTCATAAGCTTAAGCTTTTAAGATCTGCAGTAGGAGATAAGCATGTTGTTTCTATGATGCAAGATAAAGGTATGAATTTTGGAGGAGAGCAGAGTGGACATGTTATTTTCTCTGATTATGCTAAAACTGGTGATGGTATCTCTTCTGCGTTACAAGCTCTTGTATATTTGGTAGAAAGTGGGAAAAAAGCGAGTGAAGTCTTTAACCCTTATGCGTCGTACCCTCAACTTTTAGTGAATCTTGTGATTGCAGAGAAACCTCCTTTAGAAGAAATCAAAGGGTTGGATGAGTTAAAAGAGAAAATAGATGGCCTTGGTATGAGGCACTTATTCCGTTATTCTGGGACAGAAAATAAAATCCGTCTGTTACTTGAAGGTAAAGATGAAGCAAGGTTAGAAAAAACGATGGAAGAATGTAAAACTTTTTTTAAGAGTGTCTTGGCTTAATGAGAACATTCTTTATTTTTTTTCTTGTGTTACTTGGAACATTTATTATAGATCAAAATATTAAAAATATTTTTGTTGATGGTTATTATAGAGCAGGAGAGTGTATAGATCTTGAGTTACACTATAATCCAGGTGTGGCATTCTCAATGTTTGAATTTTTAGGACCTTATTTAAAGTGGATACAAGCAGTACTTATTGCTATTATTTTATTTGTTATTTTTAAAGAGGGTTATTTGAAACGTTATGCTTTTCCTGCTGGATTATTGGTAGGTGGGGCATTGGGTAATGTTTATGACAGGTTTATACACGAGGGCGTGGTAGATTATGTAGCTTGGCATTGTGGGTTTAATTTTGCGGTGTTTAACTTTGCAGATGTTGCTATAGACTTAGCAGTTGTGATACTGCTTATTATGATTTATTTCTTCCCTGAAAAAGAAAAAACTGAGATTTAATGAAAATAGCATTTTTATTTTTTTCCTTCTGCTTGCTTCTTGAAGCAGGTATCTCTTCTATCAATATAGCTCCTAATCTTGTCGATAACCAGTTTATGCGTATTAAAATACTAGATCAAAAAGAACTTTTTTTTGATAAAATTCAAGGTGTTAAGTTTGCAGAACTTTCTGATGTAGCCTATGATAAAAAGACAAATATATTATATTTTGTTGGAGATAAAGGATCACTTTTTTCTTTTCGAGCACAATTTAGTAACAAGATAGATGTACTTAAACCTTTAAGAGCGAGTAGCTTAAAAAGAAAAAAAGGTAAAAAATTTAAAAAATGGAAAAGAGATAGTGAGGGGTTAACTTTAGATGGGGAAGATAGACTTATTATCTCTTTTGAAGGTGAAGCGAAGATAGGATGGTTTCATAAGAATAGTAAAAAGTATGGAAGGCTTATTAGAAAATACTCTCTACCAAAGAACTTACGCAATGGTAGGAACTATAGGAGTAGGAATAAATCATTAGAAGCCCTTGCATGGCATAGAAAATATGGTCTGCTTACTGCAACTGAATGGCCACTTAAGATGTATGCTAAAAAGCAGCAGACTATCTATGCACTTTCTGGAACAAAATGGCACTTTAAGGCTGAGCCTGAGAGAAGAAGTGCTGTTGTGGCTATGGAAGTTATGGATGATGATAGCATACTTGTGTTAGAGCGTTCATATACGGGGATGCTTGATCCCTTTGTCATAACCTTGAAAAGGGTCAATATTAAAAAGTGTAAAGGAAGAGAATGTCCTACGGAAGTCTTGGCAAAAATGAATAGCCATAAGGGATGGGATATAGATAACTTTGAGGGCTTGGCGAAGGTAGGCAAAAATCGTTATGTCATGGTAAGTGACAATGGGGATAATTTTTTTCAAAAAACATTGCTTCTATATTTTGAAATACTTTAGATCACCATATCTATATCGTCATGGTCTTCAAAATATTTGAATATTTTGTTTCTCTCCTCTTCATTCATTACGATACATGAAGTATTGTAGGTCGTAAATTTTCCTGTTTTAGAAATATTTCCTATGGAGCATACATGTTCTTTTTCTCTCATTATTTCTTTTATGCAGGATAAAAGTTTATTTTTATCTCTACCTATAATTTTAAAACCCCAGTTTGTTGGGTACTCTATATCGGGTTTTGTTTTGCATGATTCATCTAGAATGAGTTTATCTTTTGAAGTCGCCACTGTTACCTCCTGATTTTTTTTCTAACTGTACATTTCTAATCACCATGCCCTTGTCTATGGCTTTGAGCATATCATAAATAGTCAGTAATCCTACACTCACACCTGTGAGGGCTTCCATCTCAACACCAGTTTGTCCGTTGAGTTTGGTAGTGACGGTGAGTTTGAACCCTGGTAGTTCTGGGAGCTCCTCTATGTTTGTTTTGACAGATGTAATCATCAGTGGATGACACATGGGAATGAGTGTGGAGGTTTGCTTGGTTGCTTGAATAGCCGCGATAACAGCAGTTTGTAGGACTGGTCCTTTTTTTGCAGTATTGGCAATAACTGCGGAGAAGGCTTCTTTAGCCACTTCAATAATGCCAGATGCTGTGGCTATACGGGTTGTTGTATCTTTTTCTCCTACATCAACCATTTTAGGTTTATTTTGTTCATCTAGATGTGTTAAGTTCAAGTGATGACCTTCGTAATTTATTTTTGTTATTTTAACATAAATCAACAAAAAATTTATTTTTGACGATTTAATTAATAAAAACATTGACTTTTAGCATCAATAAAGCTATGATTGTTGAAATTTAAAGGGAGGTGCTATGGTTTATGCATATATTCGACAGGTTCCATATTTGGATAACCTTGTGATACAAAAGAACGATATTTTAGCTTTTTCTCACTATAAGAATCTTAAGATAGATCAAGAGGTTATAGAGTACTCTACAAAAGATTTACCTATTGATGCACGTGAGGAATTTGGGAGTTTTTTAAAATCGTTAGATAAGGGTGAGTATACGGTATTTGTAGCTTCCTTATCTGTGCTTAGTAGTCGTATGGATGAATTAGTAAAGGTTATTAACTGCATGTTAAGTCATAATGTAGACTTATGGATTTGTGATATACATTTATTGATTAATAGAGATACGCGTATGACAGACATATTTCCTCTTTTAGAAAAGCATAGAAAAGAATCAAAAGAGAATGTTCAGTTAGGACGACCTAAAGGGAGTAAATCGCAGTCTAAATTTGATATTTACCATAGTGAAATCATAGCTATGCTTTCAAAACAACAAACTGTTAGTGCGATTGCACGTACTTTAGGGGTAAGTCGATCTTCTTTAAAAGATTATATTATCTCCAGAGAGTTAAAAAGTTTAGTATCAAGCATAGGCAGTTCGGTAGTAAAATTAGAAAACAAAGAGGTGGACAACATTATATTGATATGTCCTTTTGAACAAGAATCAATACAAAAAAGAAAGGTGTCATAATGGAAGCAGCAATTACTACAGAAGAAGTATTGGAGAAAAAGCCAAAAAAGAATAAAGTAAAAGAGTATTTAAAAGATTGGGTACCTTACAGAATTAAAAGATATTGGGTATTTGCAGTAGCCACTGTGATGGCATTGGTTATGCCATGGATTACCATAAATGGTAATCATCTTTTTTTACTCTCTTTTGACCAGAAAAAGTTGCATTTAGCCGGTGTAGCCTTTGATATGCAAGAATTATATTTGATGCCTTTTTTACTCATGCTTCTTTTTTTAGGCATCTTTGCCGTAACAGCAGTCGGCGGTAGAGCATGGTGTGGATGGGCCTGTCCTCAGACTATTTTTAGGGTGATTTATAGAGATGGAATAGAGACAAAATTACTTGGTCTTCGTAAGCGTATTAAAAATAAGCAAAAAGACCCAGATATGTCGAAAATGGAAAATAAAGTTAAATCTATTATTGCGATTTTGCTTTGGTCTCTTTTAGCATTTTTGGCTGCTGCAAACTTTATGTGGTTTTTTGTACCTCCTGAAGATTTCTTTAGATACTTGTCAAATCCTACAGAACATATGACACTTGTAGGTATGCTTGTGGGGATTGCATTGTTTATTATTGTAGATGTGGTGTTTATAAAAGAGAATTTTTGTATATACATATGTCCTTATAGCCGTGTGCAGTCAGTACTTTATGATGACGATACCATCATGGCTGTGTATGATCCTATACGAGGTGGAGACATCTATGAAGGTAAAGGGTACGAGAGAGAAAAACAGTTTACTAAACAAAAAGACCTACTCAAAGTAGATACAAGTGCTGAGTGTACTACTTGTGAATCTTGTGTTACAGTGTGTCCTACGCATATAGACATTCGTAAAGGATTACAGTTAGAATGTATCAACTGTCTCGAGTGTGTTGATGCGTGCACAACAGTTATGGGTGCGCTAGGTAAACCATCACTTGTACAGTGGTCATCTGAGAAAGAGACCCTTCGTCATGAGGGTAAGACCAACTACTTTAGAGGTAAGGTTATCGCTTACTTTACGGTACTTGCACTAGTACTAGTAGCACTGTTTGTGATGGGTTCTAAAAAAGAGCACATGCTTCTTGATATTAACAAATCACCAAGACTGTATAAAGTCCTAGAGCATGGTGTGGTGCAAAATGATTATATCTTTATGTTTGCAAACACAGATAGAAATGAACATACGTATTACTTTGAGATAGAAGGTAATGATAAGATAAAGATAAAAAGACCATCAGAGCCATTTAAAATAGGTGCAGGGAAAAAGAAGAAAAAAGTAGTGGTACTTGAAGCTACGCAGAGTTTAAGTAATGGAGCACATAAAGATACGCCAATCCCTGTGAAAATCATAGCATATGCAGTGGATGATAAAGAGAAAATAATCATAGAAAGACAAGCAGTATTTATGTACCCAAGTATTGATAATTTAAAAAAATAAAGGAGAGTTATGGAACCGACATTAGAACAATTAGAAGATTATAATGGTAATGAAAGTAAAGAAAAAAGACTGACTGTATATATTGTGATACTTTCTGGACTTTTAATAGGCGCAATTTATGGCCTGATCGCATCCAATACTACCGTGTCTGATGAGATAGTCACTTCAACACAAACGGGCATAGTAAAATTTTAGGGGGGTATATGAAAAAAGTATTGGTTTTAGGTGGTGGTTTTGCTGGGCTTGAAGCTGCAATTTACTTAAGAAAAAACAAGATAGATGTAACGCTGGTGAGTGATAGAGATTATTTTTATATCTATCCTACTTCTATTTGGATACCTACAGGTGAAGTGACGAGGGAAGACGTTTCTGTTCCTTTAGATCAATTAGCCATGAAACATGGATTTAAACTTATTGTTGATGCAGTGACTAAGTTTGATGCAAAAGCAAAGAGAGTGCGTCTAGAGAGTGGACGTGAACTAGATGATTTTGAATATATCGTTGCAGCCCTTGGTCAAGACAAGATGCAACATAAGGGAATGGAGCATACACTCTCTATTTGTGGAAAGCCAGAAGAAGCTATAGCACTGTACGAGAAGCTAGATGCTTTGATACTAAAAGACAATGGAAAGATTGCGATGGGCTTTGGGGGTAACCCTAAAGATACATCAGCAGTACGTGGAGGACCTGCTTTTGAAGTACTATTTAATGTGGACACCTATTTAAAGAAAAAAGGTATCCGTGATAATTTTGAGCTAACCTTTTTTGCACCTATGGAAAAACCAGGACAGAAGATGGGTGACAAAGCATTAGTGATGATGGATAAGATGTTCAAAATGACCAATATCAATAAACAAGTAGGGGTAAAGATTACCCAATTTGTAGAAGATGGTATAGAGTTTGAAGATGGCACCAAACTAGAATCAGATTTAACCATGTTTATCTCTGCGGGCACAGGGCATAGTATCTTACGAGAGTCAGGACTTCCTCTGAGTGAAGCAGGCTTTGTGGTGACCAATGAGTACAATGAGATTGAAGGCTTTGACGGTATCTATGCTATAGGCGATTCTGCATCGCTTATGGGCCCAGAGTGGAGAGCAAAACAAGGACATGTGGCTGAGGTGATGGCAAAAAATGTTGCGTATAACATCAATGCTAAAATGGAAGGCATAGACTCGAAAGAGAGCTATATGGAGCATCTGAATATCTTGTGTGTGATGGATACAGGTAATGGTGCAGCTTTTGTCTACCGTGATAACAAAGGTGGCAAAATGATACCTATGCCAATCGTAGGGCACTGGATGAAAAAAGGATGGGGTTGGTACTGTCGCAATTCCAAACTAGGAAAAATCCCTAGAATACCTGGGATGTGAGAACCGTTAAGTAAACGTGAATAGTTTTACGTTTATAGGTTCGAAACCGAAGTGGTCGTAGCGAAATGAAGTCACGAAGGCTTAAGATAATAAAACATAAAGGAAGAAATATATGACAAAAACAACACTTATGGATAAATACCCAATAGGTAGTTTAACTATAAAGAAAACAGATACAAACTATAGAAATATAGATGAGATTTTTAGCTATCTTAAGAAGCAAATAGAATCACACCCAGTCGCAACGTATATAGGAGACTTTGATCATTATACTCATACCTCAAACTTAAGTGTAGGGGAGATAGCAGATGATATCTTAGATGCTAAAAATATTATCTTTTGTTTTGGTAAAGCATTACCAAAACCAGAAATGTTAGCAGTAAGACCTAGAAGTATTGGTATTGCAGAGATGGCTGAGTGTTTTGTTGTGAGTTTTATGGATGCACCAAATCCCGATGCACATAGAGCCATAGAAGGATGGGTTAAGGGTATTGCTATCAGATAAACTGTTGAAATAGTTAGATTAAAAACAATAAAACACAAAAAAGTGCTTAATTAAGATAAATTTTATCCTATTTAGAGGATAATACACTTACTAAAAATTAAGGATTATAAATGGCAACAGTAACATTTAAAAATGACATCGTGTGTAACCTAGGTGGTACAGAAGTAAACGTGGGTGATAAAGCACCAGTAGTAACAGTAGTAAACTGTGACCCAATGCTTCAAGATGAACAAATAGGTGGAGAAGGTAAAGTGCAACTTGTTGTGGCTGTTCCTTCACTAGATACTGGTGTATGTGATGCAGAGACGAGAAGATTTAACAAAGAAGCAGCAGATCTTTCTGGTGTTGAGGTAATTACGGTATCTATGGATCTTCCTTTTGCTGCGGCAAGATGGTGTGGTGCTGCAGGTATCGAAAACTTAAAAGTATGCTCTGACTTTAGAAATAAAGACTTTGCAAATGCATATGGTGTACTTTTAGCAGATGGTCCTTTAGCAGGGGTAACTGCAAGAGTTATTTTCGTTATAGGTAAAGATGGAAAAATTACATATAAACAGGTAGTACCAGAAATTACAACAGAACCAAACTATGAAGAAGCTATCACCGCAGCTAAGGCAGCACTATAATCTTTCTCCTAAAACCTTTTTTAGGTTTTAGATAAGCATCTTTCTACTCTCTTACATAGTTTCTGTTACAATAATACTATGCATATATTCAATAAAACTTTTATATATTTCCCCATTTCTTTATCTATGCCATTGTTTTTTATAGCGTGTAATCCAACTATTTCTACTGATAAATACAATCTAGACGAGTGTAGAGCAGAGCTACTTGAAGCTAATGATTATGAAAAAGATGGGGGAATTGACCGTATAGTGGTTGTTAAAAAAGAAAGGACAATGTATTTGTACAAAGAAGGGAAAGTGCAACAAACTATTCCTATTTCTTTAGGTAAAAACCCTATAGGAGCAAAACAGCAGAAGGGTGATTTTAAAACGCCAGAAGGAGATTTTTTCATTCATAGAAAACTTTGTTCTGGTAAGTATTATCGTTCTTTGTGTATATCATACCCTGGAGCTAAAGATATTGCAAAAGCAAAGAGGCGAGGGTTTAACCCTGGAAAGGATATTACTATCCATGCACAACCAGTATGGAATGCAGATGGTAAGGGAGATGCTTATACCTTATCCAAAGATTGGACAGAAGGATGTGTAGCTGTGACGAATGAAGCAATGAAAGAATTATGGTATGCAGTACACGAAGGTGTACCTATCACAATTCGCTAGGATTATATATTGAGATATACACAAAAACAGATAGATAAGTATAATCGTCAAAAGTATATTACGGATTTAGATAAAATTGCAAAAAACTTATTTCGTATGTTTCGTGATGAAAAGGTGACAGCTGATAAGTTTATGTTAAAATTTGAAGAACTCAAGAAAAAGTTTGATGAGAAAGAAGATATTCATCTTGATTCGGGGTATTATCCAGAATTAAAAGAATATATAGATAGGCTTTATAGCCAAACATGCCTGTTGGAAAATTTTAGTGATAAAAACTATGAAGATATAAGAGATGCTGAAATGAGCAACCTTAACCGCTTACAAAAGATGAAGAATGCAGTATCGTATAAAAAAGATAAACATAAATCTAGGCGTCAAAATGAAGACTGGGGTTAATAATTTATAGGAGGAGAGTTGAATGAGATTAGGATTGAGTATTATAGGTATCATAATAGCCTTTGGGTTAAGTGGCTGTGTTGGACAAAAATATTATGGGAAAGTAGATAAAACACCTTATGCTACAAAAGAATGTATAAAAGAGTTATCTAAAGGTAAAGAACTTGACCATAGTAAAAAAATTGATAAGATCATTGCTTATAAATCTAAGAGAACGATGTATGTATACAAAAAAGGAAAAGTTGTAGGGGAGTATCGCTTTTCTTTGGGTAAAAATGGGGATAACGGACCAAAAGTACAAGCGGGGGATTATAAAACTCCAGAGGGAAAATATAAGATTGTAAGAAAAAAGTGTGATTCAAGACTTTATAAGTCTTTGATGATTTCTTATCCGAATAAAATAGATAGAGCAAGAGCGAGAGCAAAAGGTGTAAGGACAGGAGGGTATATTACAATTCATGGGCAACCTAAATGGAATGCAGATGGAAGAGGAGATTCTTATACACTGTCTAATGATTGGACAGAAGGTTGCATGGCTGTTCCAAATGCAGATATGGATGAGTTATGGAGAGCTGTTTCAAATGGTGTGCAGATAGAGATTAAGGCATAAAAGAATACAAAATAGAGTTATTTTAGCTTAGTTTGAGAAAGATTATATTATCATATTGAATAATATTGGACTTTAAAGGAAAACATAATGAAAAAAAGAATTGTATTTTTAGGACTTTGGTTAGCAACTGGAGGGCTAATGGCTGGGGGAAATTTTGAGACTACTTTACCAGAAGTAGCAGGTATAGATGAGATTAAGTCTTGTACTATAAATACTGTATATACAGAAAAAGATGCAGGACTTATGTGGCAAGATGCAAAATATACAGATGCAGAAGATGGTGCGTATAAGCGAAATCATTCAACTAGAAAAGCAGGTACATGGGAACATGCAATAAATTATTGTCGTGGTCTGAATTATGAGGGGTATACAGATTGGAGATTACCAACTTCTGATGAATTAACACATATGCATAGAAAACCTGGGCAGGAATTTATCAATTATAGAGATGGTGATTTCTGGACATCTACTCCAACTACAGATGTAAGATATTATGTAGTCTTTCCTGCAGATGCATACCAGTATAAGCGTTATAAAAGAGAGTCTAATTATATTAGATGTGTAAGATGTCTTCGTAAATAAAAGAGGAAAAATTAAAGAATCTTTATTTCTTCTTTTAGTAAGATATTGAATTCTTTAAATATTTTTTCTTTTGCTAGGGCTATAAGATAGCTGGCATCTTTAAATGTACCATTGCCTAAATTAACCAAAAAATTTGCATGTACAGTACTCCACTGCATATCACCTTGTCTCAAACCTTTTAACCCTACCTCTTCTATAAGCCTACCTGCATAATCACCTTCAGGATTTTTAAATGCAGAACCAGCACTTGGGTCATGGGGTTGGTTAGAGCGTAAGTTAAGCAGCGTATCTAACAATGCTTGGCTAAATCCATTTGCTATTTTAAACCTTGCAGCAGTAGCGATACCATTTAGTTTGGCAAAGCGATATCCATATGCAAAATTATCTTTCTCTATCCATTTCCCCTCTATTTGAATACTATGCAAGATATTAAAAATTTCATACTCTTTGACGCCAGCATTCATAGCTAGCATCCCACCAAGTGTACCAGGGAGTTTCGAACAAAACTCAAATCCTGCAATGTTATGCTTCTTTGCATAAGAGACTATACGCCCTGTGGGCATAGCCGCACCAATTTCAAGCATGTTATTCTCTTGTGAAATATAGGCAAAATTTTTAGAGAGCATCATGAGTGGTGGGGGATTGGGGGAGACTAAAAGATTGTTAGCCCCACCGATAAGATACCTATCGGTAGGAAGGGTGTCGCCTTTCTCTATCATCATTACTTCAGTAGGTTGTCCTACTTTAATGCTAGAATATTTGGAGAAGTCTATGGTTTTAAAAAACATTAACTATTCCGTAACGATTCATACTCTTTAGGTATGAGATAATCCTCAGTCTTGATAGGCGTATCCCATAGTCCATGTTTAAAGCCTAGAGCATAGAGTGTATCAAGGGCTTTGAGTTGAAGTTCACTAAGCTCCACGGATGCATCTGAAGCATACATGTCTAGGTATTTTTTGAGCATATCAGAAGAGATACGTACAAGGTTGTCAGTTTCTAACTTGGTACAGAGTTCTTCTTTTCTTTTGTTGGCTACTTTTACACCATCTATGAGAATGTTTTCTATGTCTATCGCACGGTTAAGAGGTAGGCTTCTACGTACTGCCATACCACCAAGAGGAAGAGGTAAGCCAACACCAGCGAGTTCTACCCAAATATCCCATAACTCTTTTTCTACTTCAAGACTATCGTTAAAATCCAAGATAGATTCATGTATGAGTACTCCTGCATCTACTATGCCAGAGACAACGGCATCTTCTATTTCAAGAAAATCCATATAGACTGGACGTGCATCAGGGTAATAAATACGAAAGAGCATCGCATTGGTAGTGTATTTACCAGAGAGTGCTACTTTGAAGTTACGTTTTAATGTTTTGTTTTTACGCTTGATGAGTTTTGGACCATACCCCTCACCAAAACTCACAGCTGTACGAAGTAGAGCATACTCATCTTTAATGAGAGGGTACATCCCAAAACTAATGGCAGAGACATCATAGGTGCCTTTGAGTGCTTCTACATTTAAAGTTTCAATATCTAATCCGATGTTCTCAAAACTATATCCTTTGGTATCTACCCAACCAAATTTAATGGCAAAATACATAAAAATATCATCAGCATCTGGAGAGTGGGCTAGTTGTATTTGATTCATTAGATATTATACTTTCATATTTTATTAAATTTAATTATATAGAATTGTACCATATATTTCCAGCTGTTTTTGCAATGATACTGTATAAAGTATGGATATGGTGTTAGGGGTAGAACGGGTGTGTTGAAAATTATAACAATAAAAATTAAATTAAGGGGAGAGATGCTTCTCTCCCTCACAATAAAGTAAAAGTATTTTACTTTTATGGAGCTTTATAGCCTTTAGATGTATCATCAAGGATTAAAATCATATCCTGATTAGTAGGGGCATTAAATGTTTGTGCCTGATTACTTGAATAAGTATCTATCTCTATCGTTTTACCACTCTTTGGATTGTACCAGTATGCTTTTACTGTATTGGCTGACAATGTATTAAGCTTTACAGTAACAGATCCTCCATTAGGAAGATAAACAAATGCGTATCCATTGCCTTTCGTTGCAAATGCGTATCCATCTTTTATAATGGACTGATCGGGTGTCCTGTTTACTATCGGTCTACTTCTCATAAGTTTAGCAATATGACCCATTTGATTTGCACCTGGGTCATTTAAAGCTTCTTTCCATGTTTTCGTTACAGCTCCTGCTTCAGGTGATTTATCATATGTAAACATTTGCCAAACAGATTGATGTCCATAAGTATGACCAAAAGCTCCAGAAAAAATATGCATATAAGCTATTTTTCTTACATCAGTATCGGTAAATCTTCCATTATTTATACTATTAGACTCCCAAAAACTTTTTGATATGGTTTCGTATCTTGGTTCTGCATCTAAAATTGGTTTGTTTGCCACACTGTTATATTTTTCTTTAAAGAAATTGTTTGCTTGTGCCAGTGTAGTCGTTTTATTATGACCAGTTTGAAGCATATGAAAGTCAATCCATGGAGCATCTTTAAACGAATCAGTTGAACTACCATTTCCTGTGGGATGATAGCTAATAAGGTGATTATTATCTACATTGTTGATAGCTGTTCCAAGAGCACTCCAAAGTGATTTATAGGCATTACCATCACTATCTCCCCCAATAACCCAAATAATATTTTGTTTATTAAGATATCTCTTTGCTACCCATGTTCCGTAGGTTGTTGCTTGTGCCGTAGTACTTAATCTTTCATTCCATGAGGGTAATAGTGCAATAAAAATGTTACGTTTCGCTGCTTCATCAATGATGAAATCTATTTTATTCCATAATGGCGTATTAGGTTGCGTATAAGCGTAATCTAGAAATGGTTTATCCCCAAATGATGCAGAAATTTGGATAACATTAAAGCCCTTTGCTTTTCTATTATCTAAATATTGAACAATCTCAGGTTTTGATAAACGTGCAGGCAGCGTCCATGCAGTATCTGCCATCCAGAAGAAACCTTTGTTATTTAGTTTAAGCATACGGTTTGAGACTTTAAGTGTTCCTATCTCTTTAGTGGATGCATTTTCTGATACTGTAGTATTATTTTGTTTATTTGTATTTGAGCTATAATTTGTTGTTGGCTTGAACTTTGTATTAGGTATGTAGTTCTTTGTAGGTGTAGAGTTTGTGATTGATCCTGTATCTGCAACTTGGTTATCATCCGTGGTTGAGCTTTTATCTTGAGTGTATTCTTCTGTAGTGTTTGTATTTTCTACGATACTCTCATTTGTTAATCCACCTTCATAGGTATTTGTTTTCACAGAACTTCCTCCACATGCATTAATCATTAGAAGTGTAGAGAGTGTGATCATAGTCGTTTTCACAGTTAATATTTTTTTCATTAAGTATTCCTTTAACTTAGTTTTATATTTTGATATAAGACTTATTTGTTAGGAAAAGTGAGGACACAATAAAGGAAAGATATATCTTTATTTGAGTAACCCGGCTGTCTTTTGTCTAAAAGACCCGTGGCTTTCCGTCCTTGCTTCACAACAAGTTTGGCCGTAACAATTTATACGATTTAATTATCGTAAATGTGTGAAAGTATAATGAAAAAAATGTCAAAAATGTCAAAGGTAATACTTTAATAGAATAAATGTCTAATACTGGGTACTAATATAAAAATATGACAATTTGACATGTTTTTATCTATTCTTCCAAATTTACATTAAACTACCACCATGACTAAATAAAAACGCTTTATTTAGATAAAATTACTTCAATACAAAGGCTAAGGATATGACAATGGCAATGGACGCAAACAAACAAAAAGCACTAGATATGGCAATCAAGCAAATAGATAAAACATTTGGTAAGGGTACGCTTATGAGACTAGGGGATAAAGAATTTGAACCTATTGAATGTATCTCCACCGGATCACTTGGGCTTGATATGGCACTAGGCATTGGTGGTATACCAAGAGGTAGAATCATAGAAATCTATGGCCCTGAGTCTTCTGGTAAAACTACTTTGGCACTTCAAACCATCGCCTCTGCTCAAAAAGATGACATGGTCTGTGCGTTTATAGATGCAGAACATGCATTAGATGTGGTATATGCAAAAAACTTAGGGGTTGATACAGATAACTTACTTGTATCGCAGCCAGATTTTGGAGAACAAGCACTTGATGTATTAGAAACGCTTACACGTTCAGGAGCGGTTGATCTTATCGTAGTCGATTCAGTTGCTGCACTTACACCAAAGACAGAGATAGAAGGAGATATGGGTGATACACATGTAGGACTACAAGCCAGACTTATGTCACAAGCCCTTCGTAAGCTTACCGCTATTTTGCACAAAACAAATACCACCGTCATCTTCATCAACCAAATTCGTATGAAGATAGGGACTATGGGGTATGGAAGTCCTGAGACTACTACGGGGGGAAATGCCTTGAAGTTTTACTGCTCAGTACGTATAGATGTAAGACGTATAGCAACATTGAAGCAAGGGGAGTCAAGTATTGGTAACCGGGTGAAGGCTAAAGTAGTGAAAAATAAGGTAGCGCCTCCATTTAGACAAGCTGAGTTTGACATCATGTTTGGAGAGGGTATCTCTTATGTGGGTGAGCTTATAGATTATGGTATCAAGATGGACATCGTAGACAAGTCTGGTGCATGGTTCTCTTATGGAGCTGAGAAACTAGGTCAAGGTAAAGAGAATGCGAAGATAACTATAAAAGAAAACCCTGAAATGATGGCAGAGATAGACCAAAAAGTCAAAGAGGCACTTGGTTTTGGTGGAGCAGGTGTGGTGGCTGAAAATGAGGGTGAAAAGAAAGAGGAAGAGTAGAGAGAAATATTTCAAAGTGTCCTAACATTAAAGATGGAGAGAGGTATGCAAAAAGTTATTATCTTTGATGGGGTATGTGGCTTGTGTAATTTGTCAATTGACATGCTTATCAAACTAGATAAGCATAAAACTCTTAAATATACTTCCTTGCAGGGTAAGTATGTTAAAACGCTAGATATTCCAGAGGGTATAGACAGCATAATCTTTTATGATGATGGCAGGCTGTATTATAAATCTACAGCTATTTTAAAGATAGTGAGGAGTTTAGGTGGTGTAGGTATTTTGGCAAATATACTGTACGTTATTCCTAGATTTATAAGAGATTTTATCTATGATGTGATTGCCAAATATC
>JAKIUE010000127.1 GCA_021647715.1 Sulfurovum sp. | reverse complement strand
ACAGCACTTTTTGATTTAACCCCTAAAGGTATTATGGAAGAGCTAGACTTGTTAAGACCTATTTATAAAAAAACAGCAGCGTATGGTCATTTTGGTAGAGAAGATGCAGACTTTACTTGGGAACAAATAACAAGAGTGGATGACATAAAAAAGTACCTAAATATTTAAGATAATATTCATTATCAATACCATTGGATTAATTCTCTGTTGGAAAATGGTAACGAAATGTAAAATTTTTATAAATACTTTTTGTATTAAAGATTTATTTAACTTTTTTGGCTATAGTTTGAGTATATCAATTATAAAGGAATTAAAATGGCAGTAATTATTGGCGATACTTGTATTAACTGTGCGGCATGTATAGACGAATGTCCAGTAGAAGCAATTGTAGATGAGGATGATAATCCAACAGGTGAGGAATACTACTACGTATATCCTGATAAATGTGTTGAATGTGTAGATCACTTTGACTCTCCAGCGTGTGCTGAAGCCTGTCCAACTGAGGGTTGTATTACTTGGGATATGCCTTTTACAGCTGAACACAAAGAGCACTTTTCTGGTGGAAACTATATCGATGGTGAAAACTATGGTATCGATGATGCTGATGCTGTAATGCCTATGAGAGATGATATTTCTCTTGAGGATAGAGCAGCAAGAAAGAATGTTGTCGAAGACTAGTCTTTTGCTATTTACAAGCCTACCTCTTGGTAGGCTTTATTATCTTTAATCCCCAAAAAACTTAAACATATTTTAATAATTTTTTAGATAAAATTCCGCTCAAATACTCTCTAAGTGCTAAAACTGGAAGTAAATTATCCTTTAGGAATTAAATATGGAACAAACATTATCAATCATCAAACCAGATGCAGTAGCTAAAAATGTAGTAGGTCAAATTTTGGCTAGATTTGAGGCAGCAAATCTTAGAATTGCAGCAACAAAAAAGATACAACTTTCTCAAGCAGATGCTGAAGCATTTTATGCAGTTCACGCTGAAAGACCTTTTTTTAAAGACCTTGTAGAATTTATGATTTCAGGTCCTGTTGTTGTAACAGTACTTGAAGGTAAGAACGCAATGCAAACTAACAGAGACCTTATGGGTGCTACAAACCCCGCAGAAGCAGATGCTGGAACTATCAGAGCGGACTTTGCAGAGAGTATCGATGCTAATGCAGTACATGGTTCTGATTCTGTTGAAAATGCAACAAATGAAATTAATTTCTTTTTTGCACAAAGAGAATTATCGTAAGCTAAACGATGACAATAGTTTTTGACAAGATAAATTCCACCGCAAAACCCATTGGACTTAATTCAAAAGGGGTACAGCTTGAGGGGACTTTACAAAAAAGTGGTTATCATCAAGTCACTTTAGATGCGACACTCAATGGTTCTATTGAATTAAATTGTGATAGATGTGGAAACACATATGACTATGACATGGATTCAAAATTACGACTTAAGTTGAGTGACCTTGTTTCTGAAGATAAAGTTGATTTAGATATAATTGAGTTTTTAGATGGCAAAATTGACCTTTTGTACATACTTGAGAGCGAAATTACATCGGTAGAAAGTTCTTATCATTACTGTGACGCATGTGACAATAATGATGAAGAATTTGAAATAGAATATTAAAACCAAGGACATATTATGGCAGTACCTAAAAGACGTGTGAGTCACACGAGAGCAGCAAAAAGAAGAACACATTACAAATTGACATTACCAATGCCTGTAAAAGATGCAGATGGAACATGGAGAATGCCTCACCACATGAACATGACAACTGGTGAGTACAAAAAAACTGAAAAGTAATCACAATGATTAGAATTGCGATTGACGCAATGGGTGGGGACTTTGGTCCTGAACCTATTATAGATGGTGTAGTCCAAGCACTAGATGAAAAAACATTCTTGCCTATACTTGTAGGCGATAAAGAACAAATCTTAGAATTTCTCCCACAATATTATGTAGATAAAGTTGAATTTGAGCAAGCTTCAGATGTCATCGCTATGTCAGACTCGGCAACAGATGCACTTAAACGTAAAGATTCTTCCATCTACAAAGCAGCAGAACTTGTACGTGATGGTAAAGCTGACGCAGTACTTTCAGCAGGACATTCGGGTGCTACTATGACTACTGCAACACTGCGTATAGGACGTATACCAGGCATCAAAAAGCCAGGACTTGCAACACTTATGCCCTCTGTGGTTGCTACGAAGACACTGGTACTTGACGTGGGCTCAGTCACAGACTGTAAACCTGAAAACTTGTTTCAGTTTGGTGCTATGGGAGAGGCATATGCCTCTAAGATATTGAAGATTAAAAACCCAAAAGTTGGACTTCTTGCCAATGGTAGCGAAGAGTCTAAAGGTAATGAACTTACCAAAGCAACTTTTCCTTTACTCAAAGCTCTTGATGGTTTTGTGGGTAATGTTGAAGGAAAAGATATTTTTAACGGAAAAGTAAATGTCGTAGTCTGTGATGGATTTACGGGAAACATACTACTTAAAACTGCAGAAGGTGCAGTGTCAACCATCTTTGACCTCATGAAGCAATATATCAGAAAATCATTGCCTGCAAAAGTTGGCGCATTAATGATGAAAAAGAAAGTCTTTGGAAACATGAAAAAACAAGTCGATAAAGATGAGTATGGTGGAGCTCCACTCTTGGGACTTAAAGGTTGTGCCATTATCTCTCATGGAGCAGCCACGCCAAAAGCCATCAAAAATGCAGTCTTTCAAGCCATCTCGTATGTAGAGTCTGATGTCAATACAATGATAGAAGAACTTTTAGCACAAAGCAATACAGAAGCCTAATATCTAAAGGAGCAAGCATAAGCTTGTTCTTTCTTTTCTCCCTTACTTTTAGAAGCTAGCCATTAAACTTATGGTAAAATAAAAACAATAATGTGTTAAGGATGACTATGTCAAAAATTTATGCTTCATTTAGGTCTATTGGTGCATATGTACCAGAAAAGATACTTTCAAATGCAGACTTAGAGAAGATGGTAGATACTACAGATGAATGGATAGTTAAGCGTACAGGCATAAGTGAGCGTCATATAGCAGCCAAAGATGAGTACACCTCAGACATGGCAGCAAAAGCCTGTGAGCTTGCCATAAAACGTTCTGGTGTTGACAAGGATGAGATAGATTTAGTTTTGTGTGCAACTGTAACACCAGATTACTTCAACATGCCCTCAACAGCTTGTGTCATCTCTGATAAACTAGGCATACGTAATGTGCAAGCCTTTGACATCTCTGCCGCATGTTCTGGCTTTGTCTACTTACTCTCTGTAGCCAAGGCTTTTGTTGAGTCTGGCATGAAGAAAAATGTCCTCATCGTAGGAGCTGAGAAGTTTTCATCTATCGTAGACTATACAGACAGAGGTACGTGTATCTTGTTTGGGGATGGAGCAGGTGCTGCGATGATATCTGCGACGGACAAAAAAGAAGAAGGATTCATAGATTTGCATGCTTCAGCAGATGGAGCATATGCTGATTTCTTAGTGACTCCTGCACCAGGTTCTGTTAACCCTGTGAGCCAAAAGGTCATTGATGAAGGATTGAATTTTGTACAAATGAAAGGCAATGAAACTTTTAAACTCGCAGTAAAAACTCTGACAAAAGATGTGAAAGAGATACTTGCTAAAAATGAGATAAATGCTGAAGACATCCCCCACTTCATCCCCCATCAAGCCAATTACCGCATCATCAAGGCTGTGGGCGATGCACTAAAAATGAGAGAAGAGCAAGTGGTACTGACGGTAGGTAAATATGGTAATACCTCTGCAGCTTCCATACCTATGGCTATCAATGACATATGGGAGTCTGGTAGGCTGAAAGAGGGCGAACTCATGTTACTTGATACCTTTGGGGGTGGGCTTACTTGGGCTTCTGCCTTGTTGCCTTTTGCAGGCAAGAGTAAATAAAACGTGAAAATAGGGTTTATCGGAGACATCGTCGGTAAACCTGGTCGTTTGATGCTCAA
>JAKIUE010000024.1 GCA_021647715.1 Sulfurovum sp. | reverse complement strand
GGTATATTAAAGTACTCAGCTACTTTATTCCCATAAGTGCCATCATCAGTAATAATATATTTATCTACTTTTGTTTTAAAAAAAGTCACTTCCTCTAGATTTTTTAAATATTCTATATATTTTCCTAGTTTAGCATATAAAAATGTTCCATACATTCTATGTACAATTTTAAGATGAAATACCTTTTGAATAAAAATAGAGGTATAGACTGGCATGGAAGAACTACAATATACCAAGTCATATCTCTTATTTTTTAAAGTTAAAAATTGATAAATATATTGCAGATTCATATTAAAGGTATTTAATCGGTTCAATATTAGTTTAAAATATTTATTATTTTTATCTTTTGTAGTAAATAGTGGCCTAAAATAATAAATTTCTGCATTTGGAAAATCTTTTTTTAAATCATGTTTTTCTGTAGTAAGAATTGTTAAATTATTTTTATCATTACATCTTTTTAATAACTTATACAAAGAAACAACTCCTTTGTCTCTTCCCATACTCCATATATCATCGAGCAAAAATAGTAATCTTTTATTTTTCATTTCAACTCTCATTAAAAGAAACTACAACATTTATTTTGTTCCATATTCCAAAGAGAGGTCGATGTATAGAATATTTCTCAAAATTTATATTTTTTTTATTTAAAATATCTATTTGTTTTTGGCTAATATTAATATATAAAAACGAACATGGATAGTTTATGTTTTCTTGTAAATACTGGACAAATTTAAAAAAAATATTTTCATCAAAAGGATTAAATAAAAGGATTTTATTGAACTTATGTTTTACAATATAATCATTATCTAATGCATTAATGTTTTCTATAGTCATATTTTTATTTATACACATTTTTTTGCATATAACATGAGCCTCCTTACTTATTTCTGCGCCATGAAAAACAATATCTTTTTTTTCTAATTCATTATATCTATGATTACAATACAACAGTGCTCTTCCTTTACCACATCCCAAGTCTAAAAAAGTATCATTTTTAACAATTTGAAAATCTTTTAAAGATTCAATTAAATACAAATAATCTATACTTTGAACTTTTGTTGACCAGTTAAATATTGAAGACAAATCCTTGTTTAATGTACTCCTATTTCCTATAAGTTTTCTATCCCAATATTGATTTGCAATAAGTTTAACCATAGCACCTATTTTACTTTTTATACTCATATTCTAAACCTTCTTTATAAAATTATACACAAAGGAATGATAACTATAATATGCTCTCTCCATTGCATTCCATCTATTTTTAAAATGATACAAACCCGTATTATCATAAGGAATTGCCCCTAAATTTAGTTCTTCAATATTATCATCCTCGGATGCAAATTCCAGCATGAAGTTTAAAACCCCATTTGTAGCATTCAGTTTAGCATACCCAGAATCTGATGCATTCATCCAATAAAAAAGTTGATTTTGATTACGTAAAAATATACTATATGCAATAATTTTATCTTCATACTCTGCTATTTTAAAGATAATATTATTATCTTTCAAACTAGCAAAAAATAATTCATAAAATATTTGATTAATATATGGTTTTTTTATCTCATGCTTCTTTACTAACTGACTATATATTTTTACTATACTTTCTACCTCTTCTATTGTTTCCATATCTCGAATATTAATACTTGATTTAATTGATTTTCTAATTTGATTTCTCGTTTTTGAATGTAACCCTTGAAAGATATCCGTATAAGAAGGCTTTGTATCAATCACCCATGTAGAATATTTTTTTTCTTTAAAATATTTTAAGTTATTATAAATAGAATCCTTATAGCTATTAATTATGGAGACCAAAGAAATAAATTTATTTTGTTTTAAGAATACACTTATCTCTTCTTTATATTGATCTTTATATAAAAAACCTCCATAGCATCCATATGGCAAAGATGTCATTGACAAGTTCAAAAAATTCCTATGTGAAAAGTATGGCATAATCGCAATTATATTATTATCTTTGTATAAAATTAAATATGTTAATACTAAACTTTTTCGTATTTTCTCTAAAATCTCTAAAAAAGATATATTGTGAAAAGGCGTTGATACTGATGAATTATCATATAAGTTTTTATATATTTCATATTCAATTACAGATAGTGCATTTTTTTTTAATAATTTATATTGCATTTTTATCAAACCTAATTTCTTTGCTATATTCAAGTAGCATATACAATACTACACACAAATAAAGAGCCATCACTATTGAAGTAGATAATAATATTTCATTTAATGAAAAAGAAAATTTACCCCCTGCAAAAACCATAAGTAGTATCACTAAATTTATCACAAAACCTATATAAAAAAAAGTTCTTTGTTTCTCTAAAATCATAATTAGATGCGAAATAGGTGCCACAATAAAGTTCATAAATAAATATGGTATTAACAATCGACTATACTCACCAGCTTGATACCATTCATTTCCAAAAACAAATTTAAATAAATCTGGCAAAATCATATATAATATTGAAAATATAGGTATAGCTATTAACAAGAGTTTTAATACAATCATTTTGATGTATGGATACAATAATTGTCTATCGGTATACAATGTATTAAATTTTTGGTAAAGAACCTGTCCCAAAGAAGAGCCAACTATTCCAAGTGGTACTTGCAAAATTCTAAGTGCCAATGCATAAAAACCTAAAATAGTGCCACCAAAAAAGAATGAAATCAATATAACCGTACCACTTATCCTTGATATTTCACTTAAAGAATGGAAAGTACTTATCAAAGGAAACTCTTTATAACGTAACATTTGTTCTAATAAAACTTTTTTTTGTATATCTTTTCTATTAAGTAAATTTTCTTTAAAAAAATATTTTAATAAAATAAATACAGCTATGAACCGACCAACAATATTTCCATAAATTAATCCACCTATAGATTGTAGGTATCCTGAACTAATTTGTACACTACCAATTATTAAACTTTGATATATTTGGGATTCCGAAATATGTTTAAACTTTTTTTTTCGAGTCCACCAATAATATAAACTTTGATATATCCCCATTAAAAATAATGATATAGGGATGAAATATAAAAATAAACCTATTTCTTTATTATTTAACCACAATAAAATATTTTCAAAAAATAAAAAAATAAAAAAAGCTATAAAAAATGTTATAAAAAATGTTATAAGCAAAGAGAGTATAAAAATATTAAAAGCCTCTTTTTCTTCTTTTGGTAAAACTATTGCCATATCATACTTACCATTAATAATTATTGCAAGCAAGCTCACAATGCTAGCATAAAGTGCAAACATCCCAAAATCTTCAGGAGTATAAATCCTCGTAAGTATAGGACTAATAGCAATAGGTATAGCCTGTGCGATAGTAGTCCCCGTCATAAGTGTCAAAACATTACGAGAAAACTCTGATTTTGGTTTTAGTTTATTTAACATGTTTCTCATTTTTAACTACTAGTTTTTCTACCCATACAATATTTTTATCTATTATTACTAAGGTATATATTTGCATGCACATATTACTTTTTTATCTTTTTAATGCTTCGACTCACTTTTGCAAAACCAAGATTAAATTCAAACTTTGTAGTTGTCTCTATAATTTCCCCATCTTCATCATCTTCTAAAATATCGGGTTCGATATCGATAATTTCTTCTAGTATTAAGTTTGATTTCTGTGCCAGCTCATTTTGTAGACTTTCATCTTTAGTTTCCATAATAGCATTTATATTTCTTGAAAGTTTTTTTACTTTTGCAAAAGTTTCAATAATTGTAAAAGTTGCACTTAAGGCATTTTTACTTTTTAATATAGTTGCAACCATATATAAACCTTTTTCTGTAAAAACCCAAGGAAGACTACCCCCATAATGCTTTTTTGATGGGGTCGCATTTTGCGACACCATAAGCTCAAGCTCCTGTTTGGATACTTGGTATGCATAATCATCTGGAAATTTTTCAATATTCCTTTTTAGTTGCTCCCTTAATCGCTTAGGTTCAATTTTATATAATTCCGCAACATCTTTATCTAGTACAACAACATTGTCTCGTAGCTTTATGAGTTTCTTTTCCAATGTTTCAAACTTGATTATTTTCACACTTCTCCCCTTGCATCGTTTTTATTTATCAAATTTTTTAATTTACTTAACATCAGGAACTTCCCAATGCTATAGATGTCCCCCGTCATAAGCGTCAAAACATTACGAGAAAACTCAGATTTTGCAAAGAAACTTCGTTTTGGTTTAAAACTATTTAACAATATATCCACCTGTTTTCGCAGAACCAACAAATTCTATCTTTCTTTGCATCCCTAAAACGAAGTTTTAAATTCAACAGTCTGGCTCTCGCCATCTTTTATAAAATTTAATAGTCTGTCCTTGCTTATCATTTAATATTACTCCATACTCTCAAAAAAACAGGAAACCTAGGCTTTCCATACTTTGTAAATGTATGATAACTAAAAGTAACTGTCTCTCCTATGTTAGGAGGCGTGTGTCTTTCTTTGTGACTGAGTCCTGTGCCTATCTTGAACTCTATGCCGCTTGGGAGTTGGCACTTTATGGCTCCTATGGCATCTTTGTATTTGCCTTTTCCTTTGGTGTAGCCTAGTACTTTACACTCAGCATCGTGAAAGGTTTTTACTTTTAAAGCTTTTGAAGTTCTTTTGTTGATGTAATGTGCTTTTGGATCACGCACTACCACACCTTCGCCATTTTTCTTTTCTATCTCTTTTAGGTACTCGTCTAAATATCTTTTATTTTTTACAGGTATTTGTTTTAGAAGCTCCAGAGTGTTGGTTAAAAAAGGTTTAACCTTTTCTAGTCTTGTTTGTAGTCTACCTTCAGCATGTGGCACTTCAAATATGTAATACTTCACTGTTTCCCATGCCTTGCTAGGTACTTTGTCTCTTACTATGGAAGAGATGTTTTCAAAGTCTCCTCTTTTTGTCCATAGTTCGCCATCTAGTGCAAAGGCAGGATAGCCTTTAGTAAACCAAGCAGGAGCATATATACTTTTACCTTCTCTACTTACAAGTCTCTTCCCATCCCAGTATGCCCTTATGCCATCAAGTTTTTCACTCATCACCCAGCCTGATATGTTTTGGTCTTTATAGGTTTTTAGCAACAATAAGTTTGGCTTATCAGCTAAAAGATAAAAACTAAATATGATTAGTGATATAAGATATTTCATCATCACCCACATAAGGATTCATAGGCAAAGACATAATCTCAGCACTTACTCTTTCAGCAATTGGAAAATCTCCCTTTTTATATTTAAGATACTCAAAACACTCTTGTAAATGCAAAGGTATAGGGTAATGTACAGCCGTTGGAATACCTTGCTCTTTCAGCTTAGCTTGCACCTCATCACGGTTTTGAACTCGCACAGAATATTGTGCCCATACTGAAGTGGCTCTTTCATCCACAAATGGCAAAATCAAATCTTTACCTTCTAATGCTTGAGTATACTTCTTGGCTACCTCTTGACGTAAAGCCAAATCTTTTTCATAATATTTTAACTTCACGTCTACTATGGCACATTGAATCGTATCCATACGCCCACCCATACCTATGTACTTGTGATGATAACGCTTGGACTGCCCATGTACCCTAAGAGATCTCATCTTCTCTGCCAATGCATCATCATTGGTAAAGACTGCACCACCATCACCGAAACATCCTAAAGGTTTCGCAGGGAAAAAAGATGTTGTAGAAATATCTCCTAGATTACTGTCTGTTTTTCCATTAAACGTACTACCAAAACTCTGTGCTCCATCAACGATGACTTGTAAATCGTGCTTATTTGCTATAGCTTGAATGGCATCCATATCAGCAGGTTGACCATAAAGACTTACAGGCATTATGGCTTTTGTTTTAGGGGTTATTTTCTCTTCTATCTTGGCTGCGTCCATGTTATAGGTTTTTTCATCTATATCTACAAAGACTGGTTTTGCTTTTAAAAAAGCGATGGTCTCTGCCGTTGCTATAAAGGTAAAAGGCGTAGTGAGAATCTCATCATCAGGTTGAATGTCAAGTGCCATCATCGCCAAAAGTAGTGCATCTGTTCCCGAACTACACGTAATAGCATGCTTAGCACCCGTATATTTTTGAAGATTCTCTTCTAACGTATTTACCTCTTCACCCATAATATAATTTGACTTATCCAATATACGATGAATAGCTTCATCTATCTCTGTTTTATAAAGTTGATACTGATATTGTAATTTTGCGAAATCAATTTGCATTATTTTAATATCACTTTCAAATCATTGTCTACTATCGCATACTGTGCAAATTTATCTTCTGCTTTATTACTTGTGAAGTCTAAAGTATCCCCTGAGATACCCACCCACCCTATCTGCTTTGCGGGTAGACCTACCATAAGAGCATACGGTTTTACATCTTTGTTGATGACTGCACCTGCACCTATAAGAGCATATTCTCCCACAGTCACCCCACAGATAATAGTGGCATTCGCACCCACAGAACAACCTTTTTTAAGTAAAGTTTTTTTGAATTCTTCTTTTCTTTGCATAAATGCTCTAGGGTTGATGACATTCGTAAACACCATAGAAGGTCCTAAAAAAACATCATCTTCTACTTCAACACCTTCATAGATGGAAACATTGTTTTGCACTTTCACCCCGGACCCTATACTTACTTTTGGACCCACTACACAGTTTTGCCCAAAAGAGCAGTTGTAGCCTATCTCAGTGTCGGGCAAGATATGACAAAAATGCCATATCTTTGTTCCCTCTCCTATGCTTGCCCCCGCATCAACAATAGCGGTTTCATGAGCATAGTATTCACATATCACACTATTACCTTTTTGCAAAAGGGATGATAATTTCCATTTAACCCAATAGGCTCAAGATTTCGTATAGTTGAGACTATAGAGATAGAACCATACGCCTCATCTAGCCCAAAGCCATTACCCTTTAGTATCTCTTCGTAGCTACGTGTATGCAAGTCTGCAAAGCCACCAGAAAACTCTATCTCATCTCCATCTACAACAATACTTCTATACGTTCGTTGTCCTGCATCTCGTATCTCTTGAGGGATGTAGTCGTAGTTTACGGACAAGAACCATCTTACATTTGCATTTTTAAGTTTAAATGAGCCTGCATTGCAATCAGCCGTCTTTACATGCACTACATTTTGTTCCACTTCACCAAATATCCACGTAAGCATGTCATAAAAGTGCACACCTATGTTCGATGCAATGCCCCCAGATTTTGCCTCGTCACCTTTCCATGAAATGAAGTACCATTTACCTCTACTTGTTAAATACGTTAAATCAATATCATATAGTTTGTCAGGATTCTCTTTGAGCTCTCTTGTTACTTTTTCTTTAAGTGCAATAATGGAATGGTGCAGCCTTAACTGTAAAATATTATAAACCTTTTGTCCCGTTTCTTCTTCTATTATTTTAAGTTGATCAATATTCCAAGGATTCAACACTAAAGGCTTTTCACAAATCACATCAGCTCCAGATTTTAACCCAAAACGAATGTGTGAATCATGCAGATAATTAGGAGAACATATAGATACATAATCTATTTTTTTTCCGGTATTACGTCTCCATTTATCTACAAATCTATCAAACCTTTCAAACTCAGTAAAAAAGTCTGCCTGAGGAAAGTTACTATCCATAATCCCTATACCATCATAAGGATCAAGTGCTGCAACAAGCTCATTTCCTGTATCTCTTATAGCCTTCATATGTCTTGGTGCTATATAGCCAGATGCACCAATAAGTGCAAAATTTTTATTACTCATTATAGTCTCCACGTAGGTTTTTCTATAATACCCTTAACATCTATAAGTACAGGCTCTACTGTACTAATACGCTCATAGTCTTCCATTGTCAACTGTTTAAACTCCTTATGAGCCACAGCCAAAATAACACTGTCATACTTTTTATTAGCTTCAAATGGATTATCTATCAGCCCATGAGTATAATGCTGTTTAGGCTCATCTCGATCCACCCAAGGGTCATAAACATCTACATTGCACCCATACGTTTTTAGCTCTTCTATAATATCTACAACTTTTGTATTTCTCATATCAGGGCAGTCTTCTTTAAACGTAACACCTAACACCAAAACATTTGCATTTTTTATTTTTTTATCATGACGAATCATCTCTTTTATCGCCTGCTCTGCAATATACTTACCCATACCATTATTAATCTGCCTAGCACCCAAAATAAGGTTCGGTTTATAACCTAACTCTTCTGCTTTATAAGTCAAATAATAGGGATCTACTCCTATACAGTGTCCCCCTACAAGCCCTGGAGTAAGTTTTATAAAATTCCATTTCGTAGCAGCTGCTTCTATAACCTCGTTAGTATCTATACCCATAGCATCAAAGATAAGTGCTAACTCATTGATGAGTGCGATATTTACATCTCTTTGGGTATTTTCTATCACTTTTGAAGCTTCTGCTACTTTAATGCTCGAAGCTAAATGCGTACCAGCAGTAATAACTGAAGCATATAAGGTATCTACCTTCTTAGCAATTTCAGGAGTAGAACCAGCTGTTACCTTAAGTATTTTTTTAACTGTATGCTCTTTGTCTCCTGGATTAATACGCTCAGGAGAATACCCTGCAAAAAAATCTTTATTAAATACCAATCCAGAAACTTTTTCAAGCTCTGGTATACAAACTTCTTCTGTAACACCTGGGTACACGGTAGACTCATAGATAACAATATCATCTTTTTTTAACACCTTAGCTACCATCTGGGAAGACTTTATCAAAGGTGTAAGATCAGGACGGTTACTCTCATCTATAGGAGTTGGTACCGTAACTATGTAAATATTACATACGGTAATATCTTCCAAGTTTTTTGAAAATGACAGCTTATCTTTTACTTCAGACAACTGCTCACTGTTTAATTCTAAAGTTCTGTCATATCCAGTATTTAACTCCTCAATACGCTCTTGATTAATATCAAAGCCTACTACTTCATACTTCGCAGCAAATGCATGCGCTAGAGGTAACCCTACATAACCTAAACCTATTATGGCTATTTTATCTTTCATTTATTTCCCCAAAAAATATTTTAATGATTATATCTAACAAACCCTTACCTCTTAAATGTTTTTTAACCTACGCTTACGCCGCATAAACAAATAAACCAAAATACCCCCTAATATTAATGCTCCTAATAGCTGTACCCATGCAGAGACTAAAATGCTCTTATGCACAATAGCTTTATGCATATCATTATCTATAGTCACATCAGAATATTTGGCAGCGTGTACCATAAAAGAGACTGCCAAATCTTCATTTGGCATCTCCTTATGACAACTTAGACATGCCCCTGACCTATCTAGTTTATCTCTTGTTTTATTATCAAGTGCTTGTGAAAGTCTCCAGTGATTACCCACAGTTTGTACTTGTGTGCCATTTTCATCTATCATCACAGAGTAATCGTGTTTTAGATTTGGTATGGAAGGTATTTGTTCATCTACACCTTTAACTAAAAGTTTTTGATTTGCATCCATTAAGTCAACAATAGTGGTTTTACTTTGATCTGAAAAATACTTACCTCCATTTATACCTTTCCCTTGTGCTTTTAAACTGGTATGACAGCTTTCACAAGTACGTGACTTTTTACTCACCGTATGCGGTTGTACTGCTGACATGACAATGGAGTTAACCCCTTCTTTTGGCACAGGCACTGTACCGTTATTTTCAACGCCTTGAAGTTTAAATATATGATTTTGAAGTAAAACATTCCCCTCTTTTCCTATCACCGTTAGTGTCACCTGACATCCTGGTATAGTAGGAGAGATTCGACCTTCTCCGTTTTGACTTAGTGCTGGGTCTTCCCAGCGTAAGTAAGAACGTGTCTCCGTAACTTGTCCATCTACTAAAAAATCTTTGAGTGTATCTACCTCACCTGTTTTACCATTAACATGATGTTTTGACGCTGCTAAATAGTCCGGATTTTGTTTACCTCCGGAATAGTCTACTTTCACATGACACCCATAACATTGTGGTGCCCAAGTAGCATGACAGGCATAACACTCTAGTTTATCTGTATGCGCAGCTATTTGATCCATAGCTACTAACCCTTCCTTGGAAATTTTATTTTCTTTTTTTAGTAATTTGAGTGGTTTGAGTTCGATATCTTTCCCTGAAGCCAGATGCATGACAATCTTATTGCCTTTTCTGACTGCCTTTGTTAAAGGGTTACCTCTAGCAGATAACAAAAATCCATCCCCTTTGTCTTTAGGAATAGCTCCTTGTTTTAAGTAAGATGCCAAAGTTTTTGTCGTACCTCTACCTTTACCCGTTTTAGCTTTGGTGGCAAACTCATCACTGTATCCTAGTGGTAATTCCCATGGATATTTTGAAGTGGTTCCATGACAATCTTGACATTCTATTTCCACTGCACCTAAGTTTGCTCCTCTAAAAAATCCATCTCCATGCATATCATTGGAGGTATGACAGTCTTGGCAAAGCATCCCTTTAGAATAATGTATGTCTTCAGTAAGGTGTAAATAACGTTTGGTATGAAGCTTAGGTTGTCCATTGCCGTCTTTATCAAAAGTAGCCTGATACTCTGTTTCCATCAAACCCTGATAACTCACTCCTATACGTTTACCCCTATTATGACAAGTCGTACAGGTCTCAACAGGAATACCAGAATAATTCACATCATTCACATGTACTTTTACCTCTCGAGAAGACTGTATCGAATGTACTAACATATGCCCATCTTCTTTTTTAGAGATACTTTTATCTTTCCCCTCATATAGCCCTGCATTAGAATAAGGCACATGACAAGAAGCACAGCCTATCCCTCGGTAATCCCCTCTTCGTTTGCGTCCTTGCCCTCCAGTATGACAGCGTAAACACTCCTGACGTAAATAAGTATAGACTGAAAGTGTTGGGTCTTTTTCTACTTCTGCTGCTGTGGGAGCATCAGGTAATTCGATTGTTTCATCTAAAAAACCTTGTGGTTCTATTTTTTTAAGTGCCTCCATGTATTTTTGGTAGGATTTTGTACCCAGACGTTTATGTGGTTCGGGGGATTTTCCTCCAAAATTTGTATAAGTATGTTTATATCCTTCTTTTGCACCAAAACCCCATAAAGCGCCATGAATTTTACCTTGTTCAGTCGCCATAAGGTTATTTTCTTGAGCAGATACTTGGTTAGGGTGACACATTCCACAGGTATGTTCATTTATCCAAGGGCTTGCTGGATAAGGATAAAAGGCTTTAGGTCCTTTATGCTCTAAAAAGTATTTGAGTGTACCTGAGTGTGCTTTATCTTTTGTCTTAGCCTCAGGGTTACCTCCGTGACAAACTACACAGTCATTCCCCTTTGCCCCTGCTTCTTCTGCTTTGACTAAAATAGCCTGCATCATACCAGAATTATGCGCACGTATGTCTTCTAAGCCTTTATGACACTCCGTACAAGTATTTTGCATACCCACACTAAAACTAGAGATAAAAAGGAATAACCATAGTATATTTCTTAAAAAAAAATTCATTTTCACAACTCCTACACAACTCTGCGTTAATCTATTTATGATTATATCTGATATTTATATTACCTTTTACACCTTATATGTTATAATTTTTTAACTTTATTAAATGGAATCCTCATGAACAAAACAATTTTATATTTTACAACACTTATCTTGCTTACTCTAACCCTTCAAGCCAAAATGATTGACGGCATTGCCATGATTGTTGAAGGAGAGGCTATTACCACTGCAGAGATAAGAGCCGTGCAAACACAGTTATCTGTTTCAAAAGAAGAAGCAGAAAATTTACTAATCCAAGACAGATTACAAAAATCTGCTATGAAAGACGTAAAAGTTTCAGAAGAGAGTATTGACGCCAAGATTGCCGAAATAGCAGCACAAAATAATCTCACAATCAAAAAAATGCAAAAGATTCTTTTACAGCAAGGTACACCTTGGGTTAAGTATCGTAAAAGTATTAAAGAAGGTTTGAAAAAAAGTAAGTTTTTTCAAAAAGAAGTAGTTTCATCAATCCCTAATCCAAGCAAAGATGAACTACACCGATTTTATAATGCTAACAAGAAACTATTTACCATTCCTAGCCGTATCACTGTCAAAGAATATTCTTCTCGCTCTAAAAAGAAAATAGATGCATTTTTAAAAACCCGTAGAGGAACACATATAAGATCACGCACAATCACCAAGTATACTAAAAAAATGGAACCCGCTTTACTATCTACACTTTTAGAAACTCAAAAAGGAAACTATACTCGCCCCATTAATACGGGAGCTAAATATATTGTGTTTAAAATCCTTTCTAAAAAAGGAAAAATATCCATGCCTTTTGAATCAGCCCAAGGAGCAGTCACAGCTAAATGGAAACAACAACAACAACAAAAAGCACTCAAAGATTACTTTGAGAAACTACGTACACGTGCGGACATACAAAAAATACGATAAAGAAATAAAAGGTCAAAAATGGGTTTAAAATCAGACAAATGGATACGTGAGAAAGCCACCAAAGAAGAGATGATTGCACCTTTTTGTGAGGGTCTTGTAGGAGAAGGTGTTGTAAGTTATGGCCTTAGTTCTTATGGCTACGACATACGTGTTACAGATGAATTTAAAATTTTTACAAACATTAATGCAGAAGTAGTTGATCCTAAAGATTTCAATGAAAATAATATAGTAGATTTTAAAGGCGATGTCTGTATTGTCCCACCCAATTCATTTGCCCTAGCACGAACAGTGGAGTACTTTAAAATGCCAAAAGACACTCTAGCTATATGCTTAGGTAAAAGTACCTATGCACGTTGTGGTATTATAGTGAACGTCACGCCATTTGAACCAGGGTTTGAAGGACACATTACTATAGAGATATCAAATACAACTCCACTACCTGCAAAAATATATGCAAATGAAGGCATCGCACAAGTCCTCTTTTTACAAGGAGATGAAGCCTGTGAAACAACCTATGCAGACAGAAAAGGCAAATACCAAAGTCAAACAGGTATTACACTTCCTCGTATTTTAAAAAAGAGTTAACATAGCCATAATTATTATGCTTTTACACTCTTTTGTGTTACAATGCAAAAAAAATCTCCTCTACTTTTCTTGCCAAACGGCAAAACTTTAGTGAGATGAATGAGGTATGGGCCTTGCCTATACGTCAGAAGAAATATATAACAGGGCATATATGAAAAATCTAATCATAGTCGAATCACCAGCAAAAGCACGTACAATCACCAATTTTTTAAGTAAAGAGTATAAAGTTATCGCATCAAAAGGGCATATACGAGACCTTCCTAAGAGTAACTTTGGCATCACCCTAGATGATGAAACAGGCGATTTGATACCAAAATACTCTATATCTAGGGATGTAAACCCCATCGTAAAAGAACTCAAAAAGTTAGCAAAACAGGCTGAAACTGTCTTTATCGCTACCGATGAGGATCGCGAGGGAGAAGCCATAGGATATCACATAGCAAAAGCTATAGGTAAAGAACCTACAGACCTTCCACGTATTGTCTTTCATGAGATTACAAAGTCTGCCATATTACATGCCATTGAAAACCCACGAAAAATAGATATGGACTCTGTAGATGCACAACAAACAAGACGACTACTAGACCGTATCGTTGGATATAAACTTTCACCATTACTTGCCAATAAAATACAAAAAGGTCTCAGTGCCGGAAGAGTTCAAAGTTCTACACTTAAACTTGTCGTAGAAAAAGAACGTGAGATAAAAGCATTTAAACCAGAAGAATATTGGACCATAGAAACACTTTTTGAGAAAAATATTAACGCGAGTATTTACGACTATAATGGTCTGAAGATTGAGAAACTTACGATTAAAACAGAAGCAGATGCCACAGAAATAGTTTCATCCGCAAAATCTGAATCTTTTATCGTAAGTAAGCTAGAAAAAACAAAAAGGAAAACAAAAACACCTCCACCATTTATGACTTCAACCTTGCAGCAAACAGCTTCTACTCAATTAGGATTTTCTCCTAAGAAGACCATGATGGTTGCACAAAAACTTTATGAAGGTGTTAAAACAGATCAAGGAACTATGGGCGTAATCACCTACATGAGAACAGACTCTATGAATCTTGCTAAAGAAGCCGTATCTGCTGCTCGTGATTACATAAAAGTAAACTTTGGAGACAAATATTTACCTGCGAAAGCTAAAAATTATGTTACTAAATCCAAAGGAGCACAAGAAGCGCATGAAGCTATCCGTCCTACAATGGTAGAATTTGATAGTAAGCTAGCTGCAGATTATCTCTCTTCTGATGAACTTAAGCTCTATAGACTTATCTATAATCGTTTTTTAGCTTGTCAAATGACTGAAGCTGAAATGGAATCTCAAAGTATCATGTTTAAAGGTGATAAATGTACCTTTAAAGCATCGGGAAGAAAACTTCTTTTTGATGGTTTTTATAAAGTTACAGGACATGGAGATAAAGACAAACTTCTTCCTGACCTAACAAAGGGTCAAAGTGTAAGCCTTGATGATATCAAACAAGCACAACACTTTACCGAACCTCCAGCAAGATACAATGAAGCTAGCCTTATTAAAAAGCTAGAGTCATTAGGTATCGGTCGTCCAAGTACCTATGCACCAACAGTGACTACGCTTCAAACACGTAAATATATCGAGTTAGAAAAAAAGCGTATACATCCAACTGAAATAGCATTTACTGTCATAGAAATGCTAGAATCATACTTCCCGGAAATAGTAGATTCTGGATTTACCTCAAATATGGAAGAAACACTTGATGAAGTAGCAGAGGGAAAAACTGATTGGCAAACTATACTTAAAGCATTTTACACACCTTTTTTACAAAAAGTAGAAGATGGAAAAAAGAATATTAAAAGTCTAAAAGTCGCTATTCCTACAGGAGAGAATTGTCCAAAATGTGAATCAGAACTACTTCTTCGTAAAGGGAGATATGGCGAATTTATAGCTTGTTCTAACTTTCCAAAATGTAAATATACAAAAAATACAGATGGTACGGAGATAGAAGGTCCCGAAGAAACCGATGAAAAGTGTGAAAAGTGTGGTTCTATGATGGTCATCAAGAACTCTAAACGAGGAAAATTCCTCGCTTGTTCTGCCTACCCTAAATGTAAAAATGCTAAATCTCTCGAACCCTCCGTAGAACTTAAAGTACCTTGCCCTGAATGTGGAGGAAAACTACAAGAGAGAGAAGGCAGACGAGGTAAATTCTTTGGATGTGTTAATTATCCTAAATGTAAATTCATTGCTAATTACGAGCCTGTAGATAAAAAATGTCCAGAATGTGATTACACCATGGGCATCAAACATCTCAAGGCTGGAGATACCTATGAATGCTTCAAATGTAAACATAAGATAGAGACTAACGCTTAAGAAAGCGTTTCATCTCTAATTCTAGCTCTAACCATTTCTCTTTGTACTTTGGTATATATTGACTTAAATATACCTCTTCTTTTTTCATCTCCATAAGCATCTCTTTTAATAATACTACATACCCTGTGGCACCGATAGTTGCACTTAATCCTAGTGCATCTACACAAAATGCCCGCAACTCTTCTATATTATCTTTGACTATCATTTCTTTTACAAGATTATCAGAATTCCTCAGAGCAAGAAGTATCTGTGCTGCAATTTCATTATAGAAAATCTCACTCCTAACATACGAAAGTCCTTTAGTGATATCTAAGACCATTTTATTTTGATTTTCTATCTCTATATGTTTTTCTACAAAACTATTATTAAAACTAATGGGATCCAAGAACCTTTCTAATGCTGCATATAGTTGGCCAAATCTATACGGCTTAATAATACACGCATCAATCCCAGATAAGATCATATCTTCTATTTCATTGTAAAATCCTAAACCAGTGACCGCAACAATAGGTATATTTTTGTATTTATTATTCTTTTTTATTATTCGTGTCACGTCAAAACCATCAATAATAGGCATATCTAAATCCATAAAAATAAGATCTATTGTTACATATTCTTCAAGAATATCCAAAGCCTCTTGTCCATTCTCCGCATTAATAATAGTCAACTGAGAAGCACTTAAAATAGTACTCATTACCTGTTGACTTACAAAATTATCTTCAACAATTAAAATTGTTTTATCTTTAAATTTACTAAAGTCCCCTATTTCAACTTTTAATGCATTTAAAATCCTAAAATCTTTTAAACTTTCTTGTCGTATATCTTTTTTTCTTCTTGTTTTTCTAATATATAACTGCTTGAGAGACTCTTCAACATCTCCTACTATAAGTGGACTATATAGCACCGCATCAGCAATATAAGAAGCTTCTTCAAAATTATGATGATCATCGAAAATATTATGTACAATAATAATATCAGGTCTTTCTTTTTCATCAAGGCTTTTAAAAAACTCAAAGACTTTTTTACTCACATCATCACTTTTTAAAATTACAAAATCTACCCCATCAAAATCAGGGCGATGTGTCTCTAGATTTTCAGAAGACTTAAAAAGAACATCAATCTCAAAAGTTTTCAACATTTCTGTTAAACTTTTTGCACTATATAAGTTTTTATCTATTATTAACGCTTTTTTAGAAGAAAGTACTTTAACTAAGTCTTTTTTTCGACTCTTATTATCAAGGTCACGTATATATGGCAATAATAATTCATAAGTAATTCCCTTGCCCTCAAAACTTTCAATACTGAGTTTTCCACCCATATTTTCAACGAGTTCATTAAGTACATAAAAACCAAATTCTTTGTGTTTATAGTGCACATCTTCCCAAGACTGTGGGACAAATAATGTCTCAACCTCATCAGCATTCAAGAATAATGCTTCATTCTTAATCGAAAAGACGAGTATATCATCATCTCTAATTTCTATACGAATAACTACTTCACCATAATCTTTACGTTCTAGCATGTCTAAAAACAAATTATGAAGTACTTGAAAAGTTCTATTCGTATCCCCGATAAGGTATCTTGTCACATTACTCTCTATGTCATAATATAATGTATATTCTTTCTCTCTCAAAGAAGGTGCAATCGCATTTGTAAGCTTATGCAACATACTACTTAGTTGAAAAGCTTCTTGCTTAACTACTATATTCCCAGATTTTATTTTTAAGAAATCAATCATTTCATACGTAGTTCGTAGAAGATCTTCATCATTACGCTTAAGGCTTGCAATGTGTGTTTTGATCTCTTTTTTATCAAATATTTCTAGCGGTGCAGCTAACAATTTTGTTTCTTTGGCAACATTTTTTAGGGCTGCATCCTGTATTTTTTCTCCCATTTTCTCAAGCAATAAACTCTGTTTTTTTTCTATTTCTTTTTGCTTATTTTCAAGTTTATTATGCTGTTTTTTAAGTTTTTTGACTTCTCTAGAAGAAAGAAATAGCCCAAATATCCCTATCGTTGCTAAGCTAAAAAGTGCCAGCCATAAACTTCTATCTTCTTTTTTTCTATATCTAACTTCTCCTACTTGCTCTATGCTAGGTTTTAAATCTTGCGATATAAAAGCTTGAGGGAAAGATTGACGTAATTCCAAATAACTTAAAGTCAAGATATTTACATCACTGAATGGACCTACTTTAAAAATATTTGTATCATCAACTTTACTTATTTCTAATTCTATTTTATGTTTCTTAACAATACTATTGAGTGTCTCATTATTCGTAAGTATCTCTTTATATTTATGTGTTTCCACCACTATAGTCTTTGGATTCTCTTCCGCCTTCAATATTATATAGCTCTGTTCCATACCAGCATATGTTGTTACTGAAACTAAAGATGAAAAAATAAAACTATGAAATATTTTATCCATGCTTTACCCCTAAATTATCTACTTCATCTTCTAAAATAATATGATACTTTGCAATTTCTTTTTGCAGTGCTCGTATCTTAACAAATTGCCTTGCACTTCTATAAGAGAGAATGAATCCAATAAGTGCCAATAAAATTAAAGCAATCCACTCAATATTGACAGTACTAAATAAAGTTTTTCTTTTTCCATCTAAATAATTTATTTCTTTTTGTCCCCTATGTGTAGAAGATGTATTCAGATGTTCTTTTGTTCCTGATATTTCAATAGTTTTATTGTAGTTGACAATAAAACTATTTTTAAATTTTTCTTTTAGTAGATATTGTAATTTATTTGCAACAGAATAACCTTTGATTCCTGTAACGACAACAAGAATATATTTATCGAGTAGTTCCATTTCTAGTGCTAGGTCATAAGTATCTTTTAGTACTTTTATTTTTTCATTTTCTTTAAATGATTTTTCTAATTCATATAAACTTTTAGCTGCTTCTTCACTCTCTGTATATGCACCAATAATCATCTTAGAACGTATTTCTTCTGCCCATATTGTAGATAGCAACATCATAACCATCATCAATAATTTCATATTCTAAACACGTTTCTCCAAATCTATCTTATTGTTTTACTATAAATGTGAATAATTATAGCATAAATTAAGAAATTTATATTATCTGATTAGCATCAACCATATAATACAACCTTTAGCTATAATTTTAGCATGAAAGAAATATTTTTATGTGCCATTAACAACATACTTAGTGGCACCTGTCAAGAGGACTGTAAGTTTTGTACTCAAAGTGTCAGATATCATGCTAATATAGAACGCTACACATATAAAGACATAACCCAAATAGTTAATGAAGCAAGATTAGCAAAAGAAAATGGTGCCTTAGGTTATTGCTTGGTAACTGCAGGTAAAGGCTTAGATGACAAAAAGGTTGAATATGTTGCACGTGCTGCAAGAGCAATCAAGCAAGAAATAGGTGACTTAAATCTTATTGCTTGTAATGGTACTGCAAATAAAGAACAACTTTCTTATCTAAAAGAACATGGGATTGACAGCTACAACCATAACCTAGAAACTTCTGAACGCTACTATGCTAACATATGTCAAACACACGCATGGAGTGAACGCTATGAAACATGCGAAGATGTGAAGTCTGTAGGCTTAGCACTATGCTCTGGGGGTATCTTTGGTATGGGGGAGACTTCAGAAGACAGGAACTCCCTTCTACAATCTATTGCAGCTCTTTCACCAGAGTCTACTCCTCTTAATTTTTATCACCCAAATCCAGCATTACCCATAAAAACACGAAATATTGAACTCGATGAAGCGCTTGCTATCATAACTAAAGCCCGTGCTCTTTTAGGAAAAGATAAATTATTAATGGTAGCTGGAGGAAGAGAACTACTCTTTAATAACAAAGAAAATCTAATGTTTAATGCTGGTGCTAATGCAATCGTCATAGGAGATTATCTGACAACAAACGGAATGAAGCCTTCTTCAGATATTTCTATGTTAAAAAGTCTTGGATACAAAATCGCAACACAATGTAATACTACTGAGATATAATAATTGCGATGATGGACTCTAACATTACCCTTATTTTGACACTTTCTCTACTCATTTGGGGTAGTCCTTTTGTAGCTAAACTTCTACGCATGCCCATCCCTCCTGTTGAAATTATACTTGGATCAATATTTGCTTATTTGGGATTCATCAATCATAATGAGCATTTTAATCTCATATCTCAAGTAGGTTTTTTATATCTTTTATTTCTAGCTGGTATGGAAGTAAACCTAAAACAACTCGCAAAAAGTTCAAAAGAAATCATTCACAAATCTATTCTTTTTTTAACACTTATGTCTATGTTTAGCATTAGTTTGGGATTAATTTTCGGACTAAATGTTATTGTCATTATATCTATGCCACTTATATCCATAGGGCTACTCGCTACCCTTAGTAAGACGTATGGGAAAGAGAAACCATGGATTCAGCTTGCATTTACCATTGGTATTATTGGAGAAGTAGGAAGCATTATTGCTCTAACTATTTTCAATGCTGCGATTACAACTGGTTTCAGTCTTGCCCTTTTATGGAAAATAGGTTATCTTTTATTTTTCATAGTTAGCATATATGGCATATATCGCTTTCTACGTATACTATTTTGGTGGTTTCCTGAATTTAAAAATATTCTTATACCTAAAGATGATACGTCAGACCAAGACGTACGTCTCTCTATGGCACTCTTTTTTATTCTTATTGTTGTAGTGCTAAGTCTAGAATTAAAACTTGCGTTGGGTGCATTTATAGCGGGTGTAGCTATCTCTGCTTTTTTTCATCATGAAAAGAAACTTGAAGAGAAAATGTCAAGTATAGGATTTGGGTTTCTTGTACCACTCTTTTTTATTCATGTGGGCTCATCATTTGATATAAACGCATTAGCACTTGAAGGTGTTATCTCAGGGGCAATACTCATTACCTCTCTTATGATAATATCAAGAATACTTGCTGCTATTGTATTAAAAAACATTAGTGGTAGCAAAGATGCCATACTTATAGCACTCTCTCTTTCTATGCCTTTAACCTTGCTTGTTGCTGTTGCTACAATAGGTTACGAAACAAAGTTACTGGATTTACTTAATTATTATCAACTTATTTTAGCAAGTATTTTTGAAATATTATTCTCAATGGTTACAATTAAGATACTTTCAAAAAAGACACATTAAGATAATTTATCTTAATCTACCTCTTCCATCGCTTTTAATAAAGCAGAATCTGCTTCTTTCGTTAATTCCAATTCTTCTTTTGTTGTATTAATATCCACAATTCTTGTAGCTTTTTCTTTTTTAATTTTTATCTTGTTTTGAAGTTCCTTCAGAAGAAGTTCTTTTGCTTCAGATTCCAGTAAGAGTTTTTTATATGCTTCTTCTTCATCTAGTCTTTTCTGTTCTTCTTTTTTATTCTTTGCTATTTCAGCTAACCGTTCTTTTTCTTCTTCAATCTTTATTTTCTCTTTTTCTTCTTTTTCTAATCTTTCTTTTTCATCTTTTTCCAATAACTTTTTATAGGCTACTGCTTCATCTAGTCGTTTTTGTTCTTCTTTCTTATTTTCTATCTTAGCTAACCGTTCTTTTTCTTCTTCTATCTTTACTTTCTCTTTTTCATCTTTTTCCAATAACTTTTTATAGGCTACTGCTTCATCTAGTCTTTTCTGTTCTTCTTTTTTATTCTTTGCTATTTCAGCTAACCGTTCTTTTTCTTCTGCTACTTTTTCCTGATCTTTTAATGACTGTATAAACCTTTCATTTACAGATTCTTTTTCTTCTTTCTCTGTAGTTTCTTCTACATGTTCGTGTATAGATACTTCTATCTTTCCTTTATCTGCTTCCCCACTAGTATTTCTATCATTATTTTCTTCAACATTTTTTGCCAAAGTTTCTTGTTCACGTAATGCATCTCTAAATAAAGCTTCATCAGCATTTTCTAGTTCTTCCTTTGTCACATTAATTTCTACTGTAGTCTCTTTAATCTCCATCAACATAGGTTTTACATACTTTTCTGAAGATTGCTTATTTTTTCGTTGTGTGTATATTTTTTTTAAATTATCTAGCAATTCATCCGTATTTTGATCAATTTTTTGGAAGCTTCCTTCCAAAACAAAAGGATTTTCATCTGCATATATATTTGATGTTGATATTGATACTAGCAGTATCATTGATAAATGTTTTTTCATTTTTTATTCCTTTTGTGATAACTGTTTTAATTCAAAATATTCTTTTTGAAGCCTTTGATTTTTATTTTTTAAGGCTTTTACTTCTTGGATAAGACCCATTTTTTTATCTTTAAGCTGATTAAGAACAGTCAGTGAGTTTTCACCATAAATTAAAATACCTACATAAATACCAAAAAGTAAGATACCTATGGTTGTCACCAACAATGCCTTAATAGACAAACCAGCAATAATCTCAACTTTTTGTGTATTATCCATTATAATCGTTACTTAGTAAAAAGTGAATCACCCAAGTACTCAAACTGACCTAATTCTGCTTCAATTTCTAACAATCTATTATATTTAGCAATTCTATCTGAACGTGCTGTTGAACCTGTTTTAATCTGTCCTGTATTAAGTGCCACTGCAAAGTCTGCGATAAACGTATCTTCACTCTCTCCAGAGCGGTGACTCATTACACAAGTATAGCCGTTTCGTTGAGCGAGCCTTACTGTTTGCATAGTCTCTGAAACTGTACCAATTTGATTTGGTTTGATAAGGATAGAATTTGCTATATCTTTTTCAATCCCTTCTGCCAATATACTTACATTTGTTACAAATAAGTCATCGCCAACCAATTGTGTTTTATCTCCCAGTACCTCTGTAAGCTCTTTCCACCCTGCCCAGTCATCTTCATCTAGCCCATCTTCTATAGAAACGATAGGATACTTCGCACATAAATCAGCATAATATGCCGTAAGTTCAGAAGAAGTAAGCTCTCTACTTTCTGATTTTAGGACATACTTCCCTGCATCATTTCTAAGCTCCGATGCAGCAACATCTAAAGCAATACCTATCTGTTCTCCAGCTTTGTATCCAGCTTTTTCAATAGCCTGCATAATCACTTGTATAGGTTCTTCATTACTTTTAAGGTTTGGTGCGAATCCACCTTCATCCCCTACTGCTGTACTCTCATCCATGTCATTGATAATTTTTTTAAGGTTTTGATACACTTCCGCACTGGCTCTTAATCCTTCAGAAAATCTATCGAAGCCTAGTGGTACTATCATATATTCTTGGAAGTCTACAGAGTTGTTGGCATGCTCTCCACCATTAATAATATTAATCATTGGGACAGGCATTACTACAGCATTTGCACCCCCAAGATAACGATAAAGTGGCATACCCATACTTTTTGCTGCTGCACGTGCTACTGCCATAGAAACACCAAGTACTGCATTCGCACCCAAGTTTCCATAATTTTCAGTACCATCTACCTCTTTCATTGTCAAGTCAATCTCTGCTTGATTAAAAGGACTAAGCCCGACAATCGCATCACAAAGAGCACCATTTACATTTTCACATGCTTGAAGTACTCCTTTGCCCATGAAACGTTCACCACCATCACGAAGTTCCAATGCTTCACGTTTTCCAGTACTTGCACCACTTGGAACAATGGCATTTTCAACAACACCATCACTTAAACTCACTGTAACTTTCACTGTAGGATTACCTCTAGAATCCATTACTTCCGTTGCTACTATTTCATCGATAAAAATCATTTTCTTCCCTTATAAATATATTGCTTTGCATTATTTTATCTAAAAAGTGCTGATAGGTTTGTTTGAGTCTAAGGAGATAAGTATTATTCGACAACATCTTGCTAAAATAGCTCTTATGGATATCAATATACTTATAACAATCATCGTCATAGTCATCACCTTGGCTCTTTTTATTACCGAAGCCCTATCCGTAGATCTCATAGCTATATCTGCAATGCTTGTACTTGTCTTAACCGGAATCATCACTCCTGAAGAAGGCGTAGAAGGTTTTGCAAACTCTGCTACTATCACTGTCATGGCAATGTTCGCATTTTCTGCTGCCATAGTCAAGACCAATGCCATAGAGAAACTGGAGCCCCTCATGGCTAAGATTTTAGAAAAAAGAGCACTCTTGCCATTAGCTGGACTCTCAGTTTTCATAGGTGCGATCTCTGCATTTATTAACAACACACCGGTGGTAGCCTCCTTTATACCTTTGGTGAAAAAATCAGCCCAGAGAGCAGACCTTGCTCCTTCAAAGTTTTTAATCCCTCTGTCGTATATCTCTATTTTTGGTGGGACATGTACACTTATAGGAACCTCTACAAACTTACTGGTCAATGGGATAGCCATAGACCATGGTATTGAGTCTTTTTCTATGTTCCTCATGGCTCCTCTAGGTCTTTCTTTTATGTTTGCAGGAATCTTATATTTATTTATATTTTCAGGTAAACTCTTACCTGATAACACAACAGAGACCCTTGACTTGCGTAATGACATTTCTGACTATACCACACAAATTGTTATCAATAAAGACTTACCTGAAGAGTTTGATTCTATAGAAGAAATTTTAGAAAAAGGAAAATCAAATGTTGTCATTCAATCTCTCAAAAGAGGATTTGAAGAATTTCATTTTCCAGGTAGAGATTTTAAATTACAAAAAAATGACACTTTACTATTGCGTGGTAGCCGTACAAAGATAAGGAGTCTTTTAAAAAATGATGACATAAATATAGACAGGATTTTAAAAACAAACCACTTTCCCAATGAAAAAACAAGGCTGATAGAAATTGTACTCACCAATAAAGCCAGTATATTAGAAAAAACCCTACATAGTGACAATTTTCTCAAAAAATATAATGCCAACGTACTCGCGGTAAGACACAGAGGTAAAGAAATGTTCAAAAACCTACACAGCTTTGTTTTCAAGGCAGGGGATGTATTACTACTAGAAACTAACGAGCAAGGATATGATGCTATCATAGAACATCAAAGATCTAGAGAAAACCCCTTTATTATCATGGATCAACTTCCCATAGAACCCCTCAATAAAAGAAGTCTATTTCTTGTGCTTACGACTATATTTGCCATGGTAGTATTATCTGCTATGAATATAGTACCCATTATGATAGGTGCTTTGTCTGGTATTGTAGTGCTAAGCATAGTTAAGGTACTTACTATGGAAGAGATATACAAGTCCATAGACTGGCAGGTCATCTTCTTATTAGCTGGCTCATTAAGCTTAGGAAAAGCTATGACGCAAAGTGGTCTCTCAAACGAGATAGCCATGTTTCTTACAGGAACCATAGCTGAATACGGTCCTTATGTTTTACTCTCTGTGCTCTACCTTATCACCACCTTGCTAACAGGCATACTTTCTAACAGTGCAACTGTAGCCTTGCTTGCCCCTCTTGCCATTTCTACCTCTACCATACTAGGTATTAGTCCTATTCCATTTTTAATGGCTGTAGCATTTGCAGGGTCAGCCTCTTTCTTCACCCCCATAGGCTACCAAACAAATACTATGGTCTATAGTGTCGGGAACTATACATTCATGGATTTCGTTAAAATTGGCACGCCACTCAACATACTATTTTGGATAATGGCTACCATACTTATCCCTGTATTTTACCCTTTTTAAAGAACACTTATTTTATTGAAGTTTAAGGAAGAAAAAGTTCTTCTTCTCCTTTATTTGGCATACGACAAGCATCCATTTTACCAAATATTTCATAACGATATTTGGCAATCACATCATAGATAAAATCTCTTATAAATCTAGGAATAACGTACAGTATATTTGCCAAAATACCTACACCACCTAAACTCCTCACTATCTTTAAAATAGCTGTAGATTTATAATA
>JAKIUE010000126.1 GCA_021647715.1 Sulfurovum sp. | reverse complement strand
ATTTTAAAATTAAATAATATCAATGCCACAGCCATTGCATTAAACATAAAAGATGAACATTTTTCTATTACGATGTCTAGTGTAGGGCAGTCCAAAGTGAAGCAAATGATGATAGAAAAAGAATTTGCTGAAAAAGCATTGTCTTATTGTGAAGGGTTGAATGATTGTGCAAAAAGAGTAGGGCGTGTGGATTGCATTGAGATAAGAGATACGAAGGTGTATGGTTATTGTTTTGATGATGATGCCGAGGCACTCTTTGATAATAAAACATATTTAGACGATAATATTTTGATTGTAGCCAAGATAATGCTTATTGCTGCTCGTTGGTTTGATGCAAAAATAGATGTGGATGATATCCCACTACTTATAGGAGATAAACATAATGGATGATTTAAGAAAAGAATTTGAAAATATAAGTGAACAAAACTTTCATGGTACTCCTGCCTTTGGACCTGATGGACAATGTGCAGCAGATGAAGAGGTTGATTTAAAAGACTATCCTTCCCATACTGAAGCATTGTATGCAAAACTCATAGCACCTCATGTATCAGGCATTTACATCTCACGTTGGGATATTAAGGAGATTGCCTTAGCTGCAGGTGATTCTATGGCGATACACCCACGCAAACGTATGTTTGAATTACTGATGAAATACGCAACAGATAAAACAAATATGCAGAAAGTTTTAGATGCACTTAAGGTGCATATGGAAGATAAGATTGCCATCTATGAAGAGTTTATTCAAAATTATCCTAGTTCAGTAGTGATATTTGAACCTAAAATTCTAAAAGCTAAAAAAACGATTAAAATTTTCCCCCAAATTATTGAAGAGTATTTTGAGTAGATAATATGAAGAAAAAACTTATTATTTTTTTATTAGCTACTAATGCTAATGCCCTCAATATATTTTCTGTATAATATTACAACTATTTAAAAATGAGGTAGCTTATGTCGGAAATTACTAAAGAAAAAGTATTAGAATATCATAAAAATGGAAAGATAGGTATTGACTTAACGAAGCCCTGTGAGTCTCAATATGAACTCTCACTAGCATATACTCCGGGAGTAGCTATTCCCTGTTTGGAGATAGAAAAAGATGAAAATCTTGCTTTTGAATATACCAATAAAGCAAACCTTGTTGCAGTCATCTCAGATGGTACAGCTGTTCTTGGCTTAGGAGATATTGGTCCATTAGCTTCCAAACCTGTGATGGAAGGGAAAGCAGTACTTTTTAAAAAATTTGCAAAAGTAGATGCTTTTGATATTGAATTAGATGTGCATACTGTTGAGGAGATTGTGGCAACATGTAAAGCAATTGCCCCGACATTTGGAGGGATAAATTTAGAAGATATTTCTGCACCAAGATGTTTTGAGATAGAACGTATTCTTAAAGAAGAACTTGATATCCCTGTGTTTCATGATGATCAACATGGTACAGCTATCATTACTACTGCTGGATTGATAAATGTGTTAGAGCTTACGGGTAAAAAAGTACATGAGATTAAGATTGTTATCAATGGTGCAGGGGCAGCGGGAATTTCTTGTGCAAGAATGTATAGAGATTTAGGTGTGATGAATATCATCATGTGTGATTCTAAAGGTGTGATTAATACCAATAGAACTGATTTGAATAAATACAAGATGGAGTTTGCAGTGGAGACATCTGCTGATAGACTTTATGAAGCGATAGAAGGTGCAGATATGTTTTTAGGACTCTCTGTGGCAGGTGCATTAACCAAAGAGATGGTCGCTAAAATGGCAGCTGAACCAGTGATATTTGCCTTGTCAAATCCTACACCAGAAATTCTACCAGAAGAAGTCATGGAAGTAAGAGATGATGCCATCATAGCAACTGGACGTTCTGATTATCCAAATCAAACAAATAATGTTTTGGGTTTCCCTTTTATTTTTAGAGGAGCATTAGATGTCCGTGCTAAGAAAATAACAGAAAATATGAAAATGGCAGCAGCACGTGCATTGGCAGCATTGGCTAAAGAACCAGTGCCATATTATGTAAAAGCTGCGTACCATAATGAAAATATTGAGTATGGAAAACAGCATATCATCCCTTTGCCATTCAATAAAGAAGCACTTATATGGGTAGCATCAGCAGTTGCAAAGACAGCATATGAAGAAGGTGTTGCACGTGTTGATTCTTATGATGATGAAGCATATAAAGAACATTTAAGATGTCTCATTTATAATACACCAGAACAAGAGATAAACTAAATATTGATACATTAATTGAGATAACTAAAACAGGATTTTAAATGAATAAAGAGTGCTTTGATCTATGGATTTAAAATCTTACCTAAACCTTTATGAACTTTTAGAGAGTAACACTTCTACGCGTGAAGAAAATAGGGCTTTTGGCTTGGTACATGTTTTAGATAAAAACAGGCCTGCTAGGCAACTCATCGCATGGGAAAAAGAACATAGACACAAATTGCATCATCCTACAATGAGTGAAAAATCGACATCTTATTTATATTATGTCACTTTAGTCTTATCTATAGTTGTATTTATATTAGGCTTGTTTTCTGGGATTGCGTTACTAGCTTATAGTGGGCATGAACCAGTGAATGTGATTTACTTTATGTCTATGGTTGTATTTTTTCCTTTATTAACAATGTCTTTAGCACTCTTTTCAATGTTACGTGCCAATAGGGCTCAAAGTTTACTTGTACATACTTCACCCGCTTTTTGGATGGAGAAAATCCTTTCTTACTTACCCAGTAATATACAAGAGGGCATGAAAGAGATAAAAATAAATCCTTTATTGGTAAATTGGATTGTGATTAAGCGTTCTCAACTTATTGCACTCTTTTTCTCATTAGGATTATTTATTTCACTTTTAGCTATGGTAGTGACAAAAGACATAGCTTTTGCTTGGAGTACGACTTTAGATATTACGCCAGAGGTATTCCACGGTTTTTTAAATACACTGGCATTGCCTTGGAGAGATGTTTATCCTTGGGCAGTGCCATCGATAGAGTTAATAGAGAGCAGTCAATATTTTAGATTGGGAGATAAACTTAGTGAAGAGATGATAGGCAATGCTTCTAAGCTTGGAGAGTGGTGGAAGTTTTTAGCATTTGCTACGATTTTTTATGCACTTATACTGCGTTTAGTGATGTATGTTGTATCAACACTAGGATATCAGTATGCATTAAAAAAATCATTAATAAGTTTAAAGGGAGCAAGCTATATATTAAATAATATGAATACGCCAATCATTACGACAAATGCTACAGTCGATGAACATGTTGTCTCTTCACTATCTAAGGACATGCAATATGTACGTACATTAGATGCATCATATGATTTTGTTCAGGGTTGGGCTATATCAACTTCTCAGATAGTAGTACTTAATGATGCAATGCAAGTGATGAGTCAAAGTATTTTGGAAGTAGGGGGTAGTAATACTTTAGCAGAAGACAGTGCAATAGCTCATAAAAGTTTTGGAGAGGTTTTATTGTACGTAAAAGCATGGGAACCACCCACCTTAGATATTATTGATTACATAGAAGAACTTGCAAAGAATACAAAGAAAATTATTGTTTATCCTATAGGTACGCAAGATGAGATGTATCAGAGTAAAGAAAAATTTATAAATATATGGATAGGAAAACTCTCTATGATAGATAATAATCAAAAAATATGGATAAAAATTCCATGAAAACATATCCGAGATTTGCTGTTGTAGGACATCCAAACAAAGGGAAAAGCTCTATAGTTGCAGCATTGGCACTAGATGACAGTGTACAAATATCTGACACACCAGGGACTACCCATAAACAGAGATCTTTTCCTTTAAGGGTAGATGGAGAAATATTGTATGAACTGATAGACACTCCAGGTTTCCAACGCTCTAGGTTTGTTTTGGAATGGTTAGAGAAACATGATGTGTCAGCAGATAAAAAACATGAAGTTGTACAACTTTTTATTAATAAATATGAAAATGACAAGCGTTTTAATGATGAGATAGAATTGCTGAAACCCATAATGAATGGGGCAGGGATTATTTATATTATCGATGGATCTAAGCCTTATGGAGAAGAGTATGAAGCAGAGATGGA
>JAKIUE010000023.1 GCA_021647715.1 Sulfurovum sp. | reverse complement strand
ATACTGCAAGTATCGCCCAAAATCCTAATCCTGAAACCATAACAAAAAGTACCCAAAACACTATAGTCAAACTATGAAAGACTCGTGCAATCCACATGGTTTTTTGAGCACCATATTTTGAGGGTATGGAGTGTAAATTGTTTGCTTTATCAAATGCCATATCTTGTAAGGAATACAATAAATCAAACCCTGCTACCCAGAACATCACACCTAGTGCCAAATACACAGACCATAAGGTTACTTCTCCGCTTACTGCAACAACACCTGCAATAGGTGCTAAGCCCAGAGAGATACCCAAAATCAAATGTGCTAAAGCAGAAAAACGTTTAAAGAGTGTATACGCTCCCAATATGCCTAAAATAGGAATAGAAAGTGTAAATGCTAAGGAATTTATGAAATATGCTACGATGACAAAAGCCAAAGCATTGACGACAATAAAAACAATCATTTGTCTTTTACTTACCCTTCCATCTACAGAAGGTCTCTGCTTTGTACGTGGGTTAAGTGTGTCAATATCTCTGTCAAGTAGCCTATTGACACCCATAGCAAAATTCCGCGCCGTGACAGCCGCAAATGTACCAAGAAACAATAACTTCCATCCAAACCACCCAGAACCCGTATCTAAGTAAGAAGCCACAAGCATCGCTATAAATATAAACGGCAATGAAAACACAGAATGTTTTAACATCACCAGTTCAGAAAAGTCAGCTATTATTTTTTTTACATCCAATTTCTAATTTCTACTTTCTACTTCTTAATTTTTTACGGGTGTGGTATTTTTAATTTACTATTCATAGACCAAGCCACAGCTATCACCAAAAGAGTGACGATAGTAACTGATGAGATAACCCCATAAGAAAAAAGTAGATACAACACCCATAACAATATAGCTCCCAAAGGTGTTGGTACACCTTCAAAATATTTCGCTACTTCACCTTCTTCTACTTTGAGGTTAAACTCTATAAGTCTTCTAAGTCCCGCGATAATATACGCTATAAATATCAAGCCAACGACAAGCTCACCCCACCCACTAACAATACTTGGTTTCATCGCATAAAAGAGTAAAAATGGAGGCATTACAACAAATGAGAGGAAGTCTGCAAAAGAGTCAAGTTGTATGCCAAACTCTGTTGAGAGTTTATATTTACGCGCTAATTTCCCATCTGCTATATCGCATATACCCGCTATCCATGCTAAGATAATAGCTGTAAAGAAATCACCTTTTACTATAAAGTAAATAGCTACTATACCCAATGCCACATTTAGATAGGTAACTAGATTAGCTATGTTAAAACGATTATCTTTGTCAAATAAGCCCATTTTTATGCTTCCTTTTAAAAAACTATTTTACCTTGTTTGTTGTTATGCTATCATTACAGCATGAATAGTTTTCAACAAGTAGCACTCATAGGCCCAACTGCCTCAGGAAAAACATCACTTGCCGTGAAAGTTGCCAAGCACATGGATGCATATATCCTTTCTCTTGATTCACTTTCTATTTATAAAGAAATAGACATTGTTTCTGCTAAACCTACAAAAGAAGAGCAAGAAGGTATAATACATTTTGGTATAGATGTCATCTATCCCAATGAAAATTTTGATGTATCTACTTTTATAAATCTTTATCATAAAGTCTATAGGCAATGTATTGACAATAAGAAAAACCTTGTAATTGTCGGTGGCACAAGTTTTTATCTAAAAATGCTAATAGATGGCATTAGTTCCTTACCTAAAATTAGTCAAAGTACCTATGAGAAAACAAGTTTAGCATTGCAAGAACTAGAAGATACCTATGCTTTTCTTTACAAGCTAGATAAACTCTATATGTCAAACATAAGCTCTCAAGATACTTACCGTATAGAAAAGGTTCTCAATATCTACTTTGAAACCTCACTCACGCCTACAACATATTTTAAACAAAATGCTCCTGTGCCTACCATATATGATCCTATGCCTATTTACCAAATAGAATGGGATAGAAATACCTTACGCAAACGTATAGCCTTACGTACAAAACTAATGGTTAATGATGGTCTTATAGATGAAGTATGTTTACTTGAAAAAAAATATACACGAAAACCAAATGCAATGAAAGCTATAGGTATAAAAGAAACACTTGCCTTTCTTGATGGAGTGTATAACAAACAAATACTGTTAGAAAAAATAACCACAAACACAGCAAGGCTTGCCAAAAGACAAACAACATTTAATAACAGTCAATTCGAAAGAGTGATAAAAGGAAGTGTTGGAGAGTTGGAGAGAATACTATTATTTTAATAATAAGGGATGCATTTGTTAATGCATCCCTTATAAGGTATTGTTAATATCCACTAGCACTAATCATATAGTACAGATAAGAAAGTAATGGTTGCACATAAAACACAGCTGTTACAGTAGCAAATGTTGCAAATCCAATAATAACCATAAGTGGTTTAGACATATTGTAATATACAGTATCTACATCTTTTACTGGCTCTTTTAAGAACATGTATACAATCAACTTTAAGTAATAATATGCAGCGATTGCAGAGTTTAGTCCCATAATAATAGCCAACCAAATATAACCTGAATTGACTGCTGCCTGCATCACATAAATCTTACCCCAAAATACTGAAAATGGTGGTACACCTGCAAGTGAAAGCATAAATATTGCCATAACCACAGCACCTATTGGCATGATTTTAATCAATCCTGAAAACTTTTCATAAGGGTGGTCATAGCGTTTATTAAACCTTCTTTTTTTATGTCGTGAAATCCACAACATTGTAAATGCTCCAAGGTTTGTAAACATAAAGAGTGCGTAATATAGGAATATACTTGTATTGCCCTCTGTAGTATCTAGTGCCAATGCTGCCATGATAAAACCTGCATGAGAAATAGATGAATAGGCAAGCATACGTTTGACATCATCTTGTACCAATGCCATAATATTTGCAAGTGTCATAGTAAGTACTGCCAAGATGAGTATCATCCACCTTACCCACTCAACTCCTAAGTCAATATACATCCCAAATATTCTAATGCTTACAACAAATGCTGCAATTTTAGGTACAACTGACATGTACCCAGCTAACGGAGCTGATGCACCTTCATAAACATCGGGTGCCCATGTATGGAAAGGGAAGAGAGAGAGTTTAAACCCAAAGGCAACCATAAGAAGTATAGATGACCCAAGAATTGCCACCATGAGTCCCGTTTCATCCAGCCGCGTTGCCAATACTTCTGCAACTTTATAAAGTTCTACTGATCCTGTTAAGGCATACACTACTACTGAACCCATGGCAAAAAAAGCTGCTGCTAATGCCCCCATAATAAAATACTTCACTGCTGCTTCATACGAGTTGGCTCTGTTATGCATCGCAATAAGTGTATAAAGTGACAATGACGCTGTTTCAAGTCCAACAAATATAAGAATAAGATTATCTGTCGCTACCATGAACTGAAAACCTGAAATCATAAACAAAAACAAGGCAAAAAATTCAGGATATGCATACTCGTGAAAACGTTTAGATGTCAATGCCAACGGTATAAATATCATAGATCCACCAATAATCATAAGTTGTGAAATAATAGATATACCATCAATGAGCATTACGTCAAAGAAGCCACGTTCATTTACATTGAGTCCTAATACAGCACCAAAATTAATGAATAAAACCAAAAGTGTTAACATTACATAAAGTGTTTTGTCTAATTTATTATTGATTAAATCAATGATTAAAATAATCAAACCACCTGCAATCGCAATAAGCATAGGTGCAAGCGTTATAAGGTTAAGACTGTCCAAACTTACATTAATAGGTTCTAACATTATTTATCTCCCATATTTAATTTACTAGGATTGGTCGATTTTGCAACTATTATCATATCTTTTGCCTCTTTTGTGATGGCTTTTTCATCCATAAATGTTAACAATGCATTGACTGAATTATCTATAGGAGTAAGTACAGGTTTAGGATAGACACCTAACCAAATCACTATTGCAACCAATGGAATGAGTGACCACGTTTCTCTTGCATTTAAATCTTTTAATTTTTTGTTTTCTTCTTTCTCTAGCGGTCCAAAGAAAACAAATTTCATCACTCTTAACATATATACTGCACCCAATATAATAGATGTTCCTGCTATGATAGTCATCACTGGTGACACCTTGTAGAAACCAAGTAAAACCAAAAACTCACCAACAAACCCAATAGTAAGAGGCAAGCCAACTGATGCCATAAGCATCACTCCAAAGATGATAGCAAACTTAGGCATGACAGCTGTTAATCCTCCAAATTCAGAAATGAGTTTAGTATGTCTTCTCTCGTAAATCATTCCAACTAACATAAATAGTGCCCCAGAGACAATACCATGAGATAACATCTGAAAGACAGAACCAGAAAGCCCTTCTGCATTCATTGCAAAAAGACCTAACATAATAATACCCATGTGTGAGACAGATGAATATGCAATAACTTGCTTCATATCTTTTTGTGCATAGGCTATCATAGCAGTATATACAACCATAATAAGTGAAAGCACTGCGATGGGGGTAATAGCCATAACTGATGCATCAGGGAACATCGGAAGTGAAAATCTTACAAATCCGTAAGTACCCATTTTAAGAAGTACCGCCGCCAAAATAACAGAACCAATAGTTGGTGCTTGTCCATGCGCATAAGGAATCCATGTATGAAAAGGGAACATCGGTACCTTAATGGCAAAACCTATAAAGAAAGCTGCAAAAAGCCATAACTGATACTCAATAGGTAATACCAATGCATACCAATCGGTAATTGCGAAACTCCACACTCCTGTGACATTATGATAGGTATATGCTACAAATAACATACCTACCAACATAATGAGTGACCCTGTAAAGGTATATAAGAAGAATTTAATAGATGCATAAATTCGTAAAGGCCCACCCCATGCACCAATAATATACAACATAGGTACAAGAGAAAGCTCCCAAAAAAGATAAAATATAATCGCATCAAGTGCCACAAAAACACCTATCATCGTCATTTCAAGAAAGAGTAATGTGATGATCATATTTTTAATATTTTTAGTTTCACCCATAGATGCCATCCCAATCATGGTCATCAGAGTAGTCAGAATAATAATAAACAATGATATGCCATCAACACCCAAGTAATATGAGATACCCATGTCTGGTATAAGTGGTATCATCTCAACAAACTGCATACCTGCATTACTCATATCAAAGCTAAACCACAGCCATAAAGAAAGTAAAAATACAATCACGGTCACTGCAATACCATATGTTCTAATACTGTTTTTATTTACTACAAATCCAAGCAATCCTGCAATTGCTGGGAAAAATACCAATACACTTAAAATATTATCCATCTATTCCCCCTAAACCTATCATCGCTGAGATTGCAGCAACACCCAATAAAATCATTGCACCAACAGCCATCCAATTTAAATAGTTTGAAAGGTTACCTGTTTGCATTGACCTTGTTTTATCTCCCGTAGCATAGAAAAATTTAGCTATATTATCTACAGTCGCATCTACAATTTTTAAATCTATTTTTGTCCAAAATACTTCTGAAATCATCGCGTATGGTTTTGTAATAAACTCTTCATAGAACTTAGGTACATAGTACTGGTTTATAAGTAGTTTATAGAAAAACCCTTGTTCTTTTTCTTCATCACGTTTCCATGCTTTTTCACCTGTTCTTGCATATTTAAAATATGCAAAAGTAATGCTCGAAAGTACAATAAAGATAACCATAAGAGCCAAGTATATCGCAAGATGATGAGTATGGTCAGACATTTCATACTGTACAGACTCTCCTATCTTATAGATAAATTCTTTATAGCTTGACATAAACCAACCCGTGATAAGCGCAAGTACTGCTAAAGGGAACATAGCTGCTAGTACAAACTTGTACATTTCATGGGGGTGAAAACCAAGGGCGGTATGTCTGTCTTCACCATGGAATGACAAGAATACCTGTCTAAATGAATAAAATGCTGTCATACCTGCCGTAATCACAAGCATAATCCATAAAATATATGTATGTTCATTAAATGCTGTTTCTATAATGGCATCTTTTGACCAGAAACCTGCCAGCGGTGGTAACCCCACAAGTGCAATGGAGGCAAAGCCCATATAGAGCCAAGTTCCTCTCATTTTCTTTCTTAAATCTCCCATTTTAAAGAGGTCAAGTTCATCATGCATAGCATGCATTACATTACCTCCTCCAAGAAATAAAAGTGCTTTAAAGAACGCATGGGCTGCAAGGTGGAAAAGTGCTATCCAGTAAGCCCCAAGTCCTGCGGCTGCAAACATGTACCCCAATTGAGAAAGTGTCGAGTAAGCAATAATTCTTTTTAGGTCACGCTCAACCAATGCCATAGATGCGGCATAAAATGCAACAAATGTCCCAAGGCTAGCTATAAACATACTAACGCCTGCTACTTCTTCCATAGAATAAAGTGGGTTAGACCTAACAACCAAGAAGACCCCTGCGGTTACCATCGTGGCTGCGTGAATAAGCGCAGATACTGGTGTAGGTCCTTCCATGGCATCTGTGAGCCAAGTATGGAGAGGAAATTGTGCTGATTTACCCATTGCACCTATAAAAAGTGCTATTGCAGCTCCCACAAGTACACTTTCGCTTAACTCGGGTAACTTTGCAAACACTTCATCGTACTGTAATGAACCTGTGTTCCAGTAAAGTATAAAAATCCCTACAAGCATACCAAGGTCAGCAATACGGTTCATTATAAATGCTTCATTTGCTGCCCAAGATGGAGATATTGAAGGATTATCCTTTCTATCTTGATCTGGTTTGTGATACCAAAATCCAACCAATAACCAAGAGCAGACACCCACCCCTTCCCAACCTATAAATAGCCCAAGGAAGTTATCTGACATCACAAGAATCATCATAGAAAATACAAAAGCAGAGAGGTATGAGAAAAATCTGTTAAAACTCTTATCATGATCCATATATCCAATTGCATATATATGCACGATAGTGGAAACCAGTGTCACTACAGTCATCATGGTCACTGAAATTTGATCAACTACAAAACCAAAAGCAACATTAAAATCACCTGCAGATATCCAATCCATCATCGTTATATGAATAACATCTCCAGTAATATAGAGATTTGCTGCCAATAAAGCAGAAGCGAGGAATGAGATAAATAATAATAGAGAGGCAACTACACCTACAAATATTTGTCTTTCACTCATACCAAATAATGAGGCAAATAATGAGCCTACAAACGGTGCAAAAAGTGCTACGTATACTAAACTTTCCATACTACCCTCTCATACTTGCTAAGTCATCTAAATCTAGACTTCCATGTCTTTTATATAATACAATCAATAAGCCCAATCCAACTGCCACTTCACTAGCAGCAATTGCAATGATATAAAATGCAAACATCTGTCCTGTCAAATCACCATAATTATCTGAGATAGCTACAAAGGCTATATTTGTTGCGTTGAGCATTATCTCAGTTGCAAACAATAACATCAAAATGTTTCTCCTTCTTAATATACCTACCAACCCTATAGAAAAAAGTATGGCGGATAAAATAAGGTAATGTGAAAGACCAATCATTTTTCATCCTTTGTTATCAAAATTTCATCATCTGCACTGGTATCTTCAGTGAGACTGTTGTCCATTTTTTTACCTGCAAGAATAATACCAGAAATCATAGCAACAAGTAACATAAGTGCTGCTACTTCAAACGGTATCAGATACTTCGTAAACAATACCATACCTACATCTTGTACATTACCTACACCTTCTGTCATAGGGTAGAGTGCCACAATTGCATCTGAATGGATTGGTGCTGCAAACATCATTACTAACATAAGTGCTGAAAGACCACCTAATATGAAAACCAATGGTGCATTTGTATTGTTTTCTTTTATATTCCTTGTCGCATCAAAAAACATCATTGCAAATGCATATAAAGCCATTATGGCTCCTACATAAACAATAATTTGAATAACACCTAAAAAATCTGCCCCTAAGATAAAAAAGAATCCAGAGATAAGTATCATCCCCGCTGCTAGAGATGTCATGGCATAAAGTATATTTTTACTTAAGACGGTGACTAAAAAAAGTCCAATAGTTAAAATGGAAAAAAGATAAAAGGCAAACCCTTCTACTGTCATCAAAGATGCTATAAAGTTTTCAAACATATTATTCATACCCCTTTAGTACGCTAGTGGCGTTTTTTTAATATTCTCATCTGCATTTGGAGAAATTGCACCAAAACCATCGTATTCTTGTTGTAAATTGAGTTTATCTATAGGTGTGAGCATATCATCAAAAAGAGAAAACCCTGCACGCTGTTCTGAAGCATTTTCATATCGAGGGCCATGCACAATAGCAAGTTCTGGACAAACTTCTGCACAATATCCACAAAAAATACAACGTCCAAAATTAATAGTATATTCACTTACCTCTTTACGTTGATTTTCATCATATCTTGTATCCATCGCAATACAATTTGAGATACATATTTTCTCACATAAGCCACAGCCAATACACCTATAACTACCAGATTCAAGTAGCCTTAACATATCGTGTATGGCTCTATATCTAGGAGAGATGGGTAACTTTTCAAAAGGGTACTTCACTGTGTGCATATCATTTGCAAAAAGTGCTTTCCCCATGGCCTTCATCGTAACCCATAATCCTACAAAAAGTTCACCTTTAAAGGTTCTTTTGACTACTTGCTTAAACTGGCACCAACCTCCTTGAGGTGGTTTTCCAACATCAAGCGCAACATATGGCTGCGATCCTACATTTCTATTTTTAAATTGTTCTAAACTCATATTTGATCCCTTATAACAATATCACTAGTGACGTGATTAAAATATTTATGATAGCGATTGGCATTAATACTTTCCAACAAAACCACATCAATTGATCTGGTCTTATATGTGGCCATGATGCCCTTACCCATAACATAAAAAAGAAGAAAAATGCTATCTTCAGCATGATAAATAACCATCCAAATGCTCCTTCGGCATCATATCCACCTAAAAATAAGACTGATGCAATCACCGAAATAGTAATCATATTTGCATATTCCCCAATAAAGAACATACCCCATCTCATACCTGAATACTCCGTGGCATACCCAGAAACAACTTCTGCTTCATGTTCAAGTAAATCAAAGGGCGTTCTATTTGTTTCCGCAAATCCTGCGATAAGAAAAAGTACAAATGCCACTGGCTGTTGCCAAATCATCCATGAGCCTATACCTTCAGACTGATAATTATTAATATCTACAAAAGAAAGTGACCCAATAAGCATTACTGGTGCCAAAATAGAAAGAGCAGTAATCACCTCATAAGACAAAAACTGCACTGCTGTTCTAGCTGCTCCAATAATCCCCCATTTATTTGCCTGAGACATACCTGCTAGCAGTGGGCCATAAAGACCCGATGCCATCATACCAAGCACAAATAAAACACCCACATTTAAATCAGATGCAATAGAGGGTACAAAAGTATCCCCTATAATAGGTATCCAAGAAGGTACTGTGAAATCTGGAAAAACAGGCACTGCTCCCAAAGCAATGAATGCTGTAGCTGCTGTAATAAGTGGTGCAATCATAAAAATAAGTTTATTTGCATTTTGAGGAATAATGTCTTCTTTAGTGAAAAGCTTAATCCCATCTGCTGCAATTTGTAGCAATCCATAAGGTCCTACGTGCATAGGGCCCAAACGTCTTTGCATAAATGCCAACACTTTTCTCTCTATAAAAGTACCAAATCCTGCCAATGCTGAAATAATCGCTAAAATAAGAATGGCTTTAATCATCACCCCTACCCAAGTTATTTCAGGTAATAAATGTACTACTTCCATCTTACACCTTTCTCAATGTTACTGTTTTATAACGTGATGCACCAAAGAGGTCATACACGCCTTCTGCCGCTCTAAAGTCTGGAACTTTTACAATACTACCAACTATTTTTTCATCTGCTACTACGTCTAAAAAAATACTTCCATTATCAAATACCACTTCAACTTTCTCTCCCAAACTTTCAGCCTTTTCTTTGCTAGCATACAAGGAAAAAGTTTCAAATATTTCATGTGACTTATCTGTAAAGTCATTAAACTGTCTAGCAGGGTTACATCTATATGCGATATCACCCTCAAGAGCAGTATTCTCTTCAAACTTAACTACTTCTGGAAGATCTGTTTCTACATTTGTAGTCTCTAGTGTATATCCACGATTGTCTATACCCTCATTTGTAAAAGAATTTGTTAAGTTATCAAATTCTACCCCGTTAAATCCTCTATCTTTTGGAAGGTTTTGCGTCCAATCAATGGTTAATTCTGGAGCATCTACAAGCTCTTTCATCAAATCATTTAACTCATATCCATTATATTCTACTGCTGCATTTGTAGGAAGTACACGCTTTGCAATGCTACACAATGTTCCTTCTTGTTGATTCATCGCTGGCATATCAAGATCACCAGTTCCTAGTGCAGAAAGTTTAAAGTCACCATTTTCATTATAGCCAACTGTATATCCACTCTGTGTATCATCAAGTTCACAAATAAGGGCAACACCTAGTGCATTTGATTTAGGTGGTGTCATCACCACGTTAATAGGACAGATAGCTTCTACAAGTGCTACAAGTTTTGCAATATTTTCAGCTTTATCATGATAATAAAGATCTTCACCTAACATCATAGAAAAGTGCTCTTTTTTCTTCATCATCTTTGCAAAGGTTTCATCAAAACTAGCAGCATCACCACCAAGTAAATCAATAAGACCATTGCTACTGACTGTAATTTCTTTTTCTACTGTTTCTTTTATTTTTTTAGATACTTCTTCCTCTTCACCTGTTTCTTCATTTAGAACCATCTCTTTAACAGTTTTTTCAACTTTTTCTTTTATGATTTCAGTACGCGTACTTTTAAAACTTTCAATGTAATCTTTCACAGCAGAAGGAAGTTTATCTTTGTCAGCAAATAAATCAAGTACCAAATAGAGTACTGCTTCTTCTAGTCCAACTTTATGATTAAATATTTCAACATTTTTACCAAATGTAGGGATAAGTGTATCACCTACTGGGTGAAAATAAAGTCCAGCGCCCTTGTTCATTTTTTGTACATTATTAAAAGCGTATTTCAGAGCAGGTGAATCATTTCTTAATGCAGCCCCAATTGAAATAACAAAATCAGAATTTTTCATCATGCTGTCAGTATCTGTTGACCAAAGACTATTTCCAGAGGCTGCTTCATAATGATTTAAAAATTTCTGAAAGGCTCTTACTTCAGGGTTATAAAGTTTAATACCCATTTTTTCTTTAAGCGTTTGAAGCATCATGGCTTCTTCATTGGTAATCATAGAGTTAAAACGAATAGTATCTGCTTTTTTAAATGCTGCAATAGCTGCATCAAATGCAGTTTTATCTTTCGTAGCAGTAGTGTTTTGGAAATCATAAGCAAAACGTGCTGAACCGTCTAACGAAACATAATTCCATTCATTGGTAATTCTATATATCTTTTCTGTTCTGTCTTCTATAGATGTAGGTTTTACTTCATAATAAATTTGAGCACCATCAGAACTATGTGCCGCAACTGCTGGAACTCTCTTTAAATCCCAAGCATTTGACTTGTATACAAAATCTCGTGATGCTAGGGCACCTACTGGACAGACAGCTATACACTCACCACAGTCAGAACAGTTTGTCTCTCCTGTTCCATTACTTGGGGCGATTACAGATTTTTGGAGTTTATTCCACATAGAATAAGCATCTTTAGGCATGGTTTCTTTGTATGCCTTATCTAAATCTGAACCTCCACGTTTTGCGGTTGTAATGGCAGCATCCCCTATCATATCCTTACAAACTGTTGTACAGCGCTCACAGACAATACAAAGACCTGGATCATAATGCAACACAGGTGACCAATTGGTTGTTTCACGCTTAGTATCTGGAATAGTATAAGATTGAGAATCTACGCCCATCTCCAAAGTATAGTTTTGCAATTCACATTCACCTGACTTATCACATACCCCACACTGTAAAGGATGGTTCACATCATACACTTCCATAATTGCTCGACGTTCTTCGAGAATAGTTTCTGTTTCTGTTGTTACTTCCATTCCCTCTTTAACTTTGGCATTACAGGCGTATACTTGTTTACCATCTGCCTCCACTAAACAAATACGACATGCCAAAGTTGGAGAACATCTTGTTAGATAGCATATTGCAGGAATAAAGATATCATTTGCACGTGCCGCGTTTAAAATAAACTCGCCCTCTTTAGCCTTATATGTAACACCATCAATGCTAATATCAACCATATTATTAACTATTTGTACTTCACCCATTTTGTTTCCTACTTTTTATTATTTACCTTTGATTCAGGTCAACTATTATAATTTACTATGAGGATAACAGATAAGCACTTAATACTCTAGCATAAATTTCAATTGAATTTAGTTTCATTTAAAATGTGTATCAATTTTAAACACTAGGTTGAAATATATCCCATCCACACTTTATAAGACACAAGGAATTTTGTAGCATTTATACTCACACAAAATATCACTATTACTATAGTATTCGTATATAATTTTATTTTTCAGATAAATATGTATCATAAATACTCATTATCTTTGATTCACTGGTTTGATACCCTAAACTAATGTATTAATTTAAAATAACACATGCTATAGTCCTATTAAATTTTATATTAAAAAGGATACACATATGGCTTCAGAAAAAATAGTAGACATCGCAATTGTAGGAGCAGGACCTGGAGGTATGGCTTGTGCCATTGAAGCAAAACTTGCAGGGATTGATAATATCATTGTTTTTGATAAAGCAGCACACCATAATGATATGATTCATAAGTTTTATAAAAAAGGTAAAAGAGTAGACAAAGACTGGATGGGTAGAAAAGCTGAATTTGAAGGTAATGTAAGTTTTGATGAATGTTCAAAAGAAGAATACATCAAGCAAATGGATGATTTACTAGCTAGTCATGGTCTTTTAGAAAAGTTTGTGTACAACACAGAAATTTGGAATACTGTTAAAGGTGATGATGGTCTATTTATAATAAATATAGATGAAGACAATGTTGTTAAAGCTAAAAATGTCATAGTTTCTGTAGGTAGAATGGGCAAACCAAACAAACCAGGATATAAGTTCCCTAAGGCTATCAGACCAAGATTAAACTTTAACCTATCAAAGGTATATAATGGGGAAAGCGTCATGATTGTAGGTGGTGGCGACACTGCTGGTGAATATGCTTATGGTCTTGTTGAGCTCGAAGACATGCAAGATTGTACAGTTACACTTAACTATAGAAAACCTGAAATCAACAGAATGAACCCAGTAAATACTGAAATGACTATGAAGTATATTAATAATGGTAAAATACTTAACAAAATGGGTGTAGATGTTGAGAGCGTTGAATCTGACGGTAACCCTGGAGAAGAGAGAGTGAAAGTAAACTTTACAGATGGAACAAGTGAAGTATACGAAAGAGTTGTATATGCTCTAGGTGGAACAAGCCCAGTAGATTTCCTTGTAAACTCAAAAATAGAAACAGGTAAATGGGATGAGCCTCTTATGGATGAAAAGACAATGGAGACCAATATTCCAGGTCTTTACACTATAGGTGATGTTGTCACAGACCAAGGTAGTATTGCACTTGCATTCAACCATGCTTCTTATGTTATGAATGACATCGTAGCTAAAAACAAATAGTTAGATACAAAGACTATGCCCCCTTTTAGGCATGGTCACTCACCTGTGTAATGATCCAAACTTAACAATTTTAAATACTTATGATATTTATGAAAACACTACAAGTACTAAAACTTATAGTGCTTATAGTTTTGGGGGAGTAAAGAAGAATTAAACTTCTTCTTTTTTAGCTTCTTTCTCTGCAAGTTTTTTTGCTTTTTCTGCTTCTTTATCGGCTAATTCTTTTGCTTCTAGCGCAGCTTTCTCATCGGCTTCTTTTTTTACTATAGCAAATGCTTCAGCTGATTTTTTTGCTGTTTCAGCATCTACTTTCTTAACAACAACAGTCCAATCGACTTCATTAAACTTCAAAGAGTTCATTAAGTCATGTCCTGTTTCTTTGATGATGTCTGCAGATTTTTGAATAGAAGAATAATCTCCAACTTCAAACATGAAAATACCTACTTCATCTACCTTTATGCCCTTATCGATAAGTTCCACCATTTTGTCATAAAAATCATTTTTAAGATGTCTTAAATCATATCTTTTCATTATCTATCCACCTCTCCAAATACAATGTTTGTAGTACCTATAATAGTAACAACATCCGCAAGATAAGTCCCTACAAGAAGGTTTTGTAACAAACCTGTATGGAAAAAGCTAGGAGCTCTACATTTAAGTCTATATGCATATGGTTCACCTTCAGATTTAATATAAAAACCTAGTTCACCTTTTGGTGATTCAGTTGGTATATACACTTCACCACGTGGTGGTCTCATACCTTGCGCTACAAGTACAAAATGCTGCATTAATGCATAGTTCTGTGTCATAATATCTTCTTTTGTTGCAGATATATATTTGGGTGCATGCGCCATAAGTTGTGGTTTAGTATCCTTATATAATGGGATAAGTTGTCTTAGTATTCGAGTTGACTGATTCATCTCTTCCATATACAATCTAAACCTTCCATAAGAATCACACCTATCCGAGGTAGGTATATCAAAATCAAGTTCTGGGTAAAGCTCATATGGCTCTTCTTTTCTAATGTCCCACTTAACTCCTGAACCTCTTAGCATTACACCACTACATCCCCAAGAAAGTGCATCTTCTGCAGAAATAACCCCTACATCTTCAAGACGCATTTTCCAAATACGGTTTTCATTTAACAATGCTCCATAAGTATGCTCAACTTCATGGTCCAACTTATCACAAAATGCTGCAAGGTTTTCTAACCAACCTTCAGGTAAATCCAAAGGAACGCCACCAATACGAACTGCAGAGTGGGTTAATCTAGCCCCACAATAATCTTCCATTAAATCCATAGCAAACTCACGTTCACGGAAAGCATACAAGAACACTGACATCGCACCAACATCAAGTGCATGTGTAGCTACAAAGAAAAGGTGAGAGATGATACGATTAAGCTCTAAAAGCATCGTACGAATAGCCTGTGCACGTCTTGGTGCTTCTATGTCTAGTAACTTTTCTACAGCCAATGCATACGCATAATTATTTGAAGTTGAAGCAATATAATCGAGTCTATCCGTAGTAGGAAGAAACTCATTATAAGTCATATTCTCAGCCATTTTTTCAATACCGCGGTGTAGGTATCCTATGTCTGGATATGCTTTAACCACTTGCTCTCCATCAAGTTCAAGAACCAATCTTAACTGCCCATGCGCAGAAGGATGCTGAGGCCCAAAGTTAATAACCATCGTATTGTCATCGCGTTCAAAGTTTAGATTTTCAAAAAATGGCGTTAATTTATTGGATACTTGCATACTGCCCCCTATCTTCTCTCATCTAATTGTTTAGATGTTTTTTTATTATAGTTTACCAATGCTGTTTCACTATATTCTATATCTGTTTCTTCTTCAGCATTATATTCTGCACCAAATGGCACTTCGTATCCTACACGTGAGAAACGTTTTGTATCTTCAATATCAATCTTCGCTGGATCTCTATTTTCAGGCCCAATAATATCTCTATACTCTTTACCAAAAATTTTATCTACCTCATACCATGATGCAAATTCATCACCATGCAATGGATATGTTTTAAGCAAAGGGTGTCCTTCCCAATCATCTGGCATAAGTATTCGTTTAAGGAATGGGTGGTTGTTTACCTTAATACCAAACATATCAAACATTTCTCTTTCTGCAAAATTGGCAGATTTAAAAAGTGGTTCTATACTTTCTATAGCTGCACCATTTGCTAAACGACAATGAACACGTACTCTTTTAGCTACACCCACATTAAGAAGTTGCCAAAAGAGTTCAAATTCATTGTCTTTTGCTAGATAGTCCACTGCAGACTGTTCTGAACACTGGGTATACCCACAAGTTTCTTTAAGTGTCTTCATTACTTTGAAGTTATCTTCTGGGGCAATATGAATCACTAATTGTCCCAATTGAACAGAAGATTCAGTTACAGTGTTACCTAAGGCATTCAATACACCTGCGAAATAAGAACCTTCATCTACTTTAGATTGAGGTACTGTTGGTACAACATGGTATCTGTCTGTATAATAGGCTTTTTTTTGAACGTTGTCTTTTGGAATATATTTTCTCATTATATTAACCTCGCTCTTTTACCCGTTTGTGTGGTTAAGTCTTGTTTTGTATTTTTTTTCATATCTGCAGATTCTCTACGTATTTTCTTTTGAAGCATCATCATCGCATACTGTAGCGTTTCTGGTCTTGGTGCACAACCAGGTAAATAGATATCAACGGGTATAATACGATCTACACCTTGTACCGTTGCGTAGGTATTAAACATACCTCCTGTATTTGCACAAGATCCCATAGAAATAACCCATTTGGGTTCTGTCATTTGGTCATACAAACGTCTTGCAAACTCAGAGTGTTTTTTAGAAAGCGTTCCTGCAAGTATCATCACGTCTGCTTGTCTAGGACTTGCTCTAAATATGGTTCCCATTCTATCGAAGTCATAACGTGATGCACCCGATGCCATCATTTCAATCGCACAACATGCGAGTCCGTAAGTGAGTGGCCAAAGAGAGTTTGACCGTCCCCAGTTTACAAGTTTGTCTACCGAAGTAAGTGCTATTGGTAACCCCGCCGATGAGGCATAATTTACTTGATGCTGTGCCATTCAAGTGCTCCTTTTTTCCATGCGTATACATATCCAATGGCAAGTAGTAATATAAACAATAACATTTCTACAAAACCAAACCAACCAAGTAACCTAAAATCAACTGCCCATGGAAACATAAATATAATCTCTACATCAAACAATATAAATAACAGTGCTATCAAATAAAACTGTGTAGAGATGGTATTTGGTTGTTTGGTGACCTCTGGTCCACATTCATAAATACTAAGTTTAAGTTTTTCTGTGTCTAGTCTTGCCATTTTTCGTGATACAAAACGTGCAGCCCATAGTGTTGCAGAAAATGCTACAGATGTTAATATAAATAAAACAAATACACCAAAATATGGATGTTCTGTAATTACATGAGTCATTTGTTATCCCTCTTATTTTTTCAATCATTCTTTAATAGAGAAGTCTTCAGAATATTAATCTTATAATATCTGAAATGTAGTTAAACTATTTTTGACGTTGATTAGTTTTAACGATTAGTTTTAACGATGTAACTATGTGAAACAAAGCAAAAGCAATTTACAATGTCAACATAAAAATTTAATACAAGAGAGCCTATACATGATACATCGTAAAAAAATAACAGACATACTATACTGGGTTAGCCTTTTAGGACTTCTATTTTGGTTTGCTTATACCAAAGGATGGGTACTTGCTAATTTTGAATCCATAAATGCAAAACAAGCATTACACATGATAGAAAATGACGACAACATAACACTTTTAGATGTTCGCACCATCAAAGAATATAAAATGGGTCATTTGCAGGATGCTACACTTATTCCCGTACAAGCGCTAGAACAAAATTTAGGTATGCTTAAACAAGATAAAAATAAACAGATACTCATTTACTGTGCAACAGGAAATCGTTCTGTAAAAGCATCACGTATCTTAGAAAAAAATGGATTTAGAGCTATTAATATTAAGGGTGGGATATCAAGTATCCAAAATTTAGGTGTAGAGATAGTGAAGTAAGCATTTACGAGTTCTCCCTTCTAAAAGAGAACTCAATAAAAATATATTTAGAGTTCTATATTTAACGCGTCAAGTGTTTCATAGGTTATACCACCGGTAGAAAGACTGTTATCTGTTTGAAATTTTTCTATAACATTTTTTGTCCCATTACCGAGTATTCCATCTGGTTTCCCAACATTATATGATTTTTCATTTAACGCATTTTGTATTTTTTTAATCACATCTTTTGTCATATTTGTTTGACATAAAATACGTTCCCAAACCACAGTAGAATCTGAAACCTTTTTAGATTTTTCTATCGTATTATACTCAGCTTCTATTGGTGTTTTTACTTCTTTCGCTTCCGAAACAAGTTTTTTTACTTTCACTAGTTCAAATGTTGCAGGAATGACTTCTTCTTCAACTGTTGCTGGTGTATCTAATACAGTTTTAGTCACTTCTTTGGTTACAGCTGCCTTCTCAACAAGACATACATGTTTGCCTGTTTCTTTCCAGTTTTCTTCTAGCTCAGCATCTGTGCTAACCCATTGAAATGAAGCTGGTGCTTCAAGTACTTTCTTCTCTATTTCTTCATATACCGCAGGTACTATTTCATGTTTCAGTGTTGGTTCACTAACCATTTTTTGTACTGCGATAGTCTCAATAACTGCTGGGATTTCTTTTATCTCAGTTCTTGCTGGACTTTTAAGTACTTGCTTTTTTACTGTTTTATATTTTGCAGGTACTTTGACTAAACACATAATATCGCCTGTTGAACCAGAGAGTTTCTGTGCTGGGTTTTCACCTTTTTTCCATACTGTTTTTTCTTCTTCTACTAAAATTTGTTCTTCTACTGTTTCATATTCAGCAGGTATTTGAACCACTTCTTTTGTTGCAGGAATCACTTCAACTTGCTCTTCAACAGTTTCATATTCAGCAGGTACCACCTCAGTTGCATTACGTTCATTTTGTACCAGTATCTCTTCTGTTTCAACTTTATATGTTGCTGGTTTAAAAATTTCTTTTAGACAATTGTTAGGCGTAACTGCATCTAAATCAATCCCTTGTGCTTTAATAGCGTCTAAAAGTACACTATTAACAACAGATCCTTTCTTTTTAAGACTATCTTTCCATACACGTGTTGCTGCTTGAACTTCAATGGTTTCTGTTACATCTTTATATGTTGCTGGTACAGGAATTAGTTTTTTACTCGCTGGTAATACCTGAACTTCTTGCTCAACTACTTCATACTCTGCAGGGACAATACTAATTTCTTCTCCTGCTTCTTTCACCAAAACTTGTTCTTCAACTGTTTCAAATTTTGCAGGAGTCATAACTTTTGCATAACATTCACCTGGCTTTGCATCTGGTGGGGTAAGTGCAATATCTGCTGCATTAAGTGCTGTAAATGGTAGCAAGAAGCTAACCAATAAAGTTGAATATTTAATTTTCATTCATTTTCCTTTTCTATTAAGTTTTCACTAATATTATATCTGAAGATTATTACTATTATGTTTATCTATCACAAATAATGTTTAAATTTTAAATCCCATGCTTTTTGCTCCATCAAAACTTGATCCCATTTCTTTTTCTATCTCCTCCAAAAAATCTACATTAGAAAATACTGATTCTTCTCTAACAGCTACTTTATAAGCTGTATTTTTTATTACAAGATTTATTTGTCCCCCTGTTAGTTCATGCTTTGCCATAGTAGCTATATCAAATTTCTCGTGATAGTCTGCATTTTCAGGAAGCATAAACTGCCAAAGTCTAACCCTTTGTTTTCTGCCTGGTTTTTTAAACTCTATTTTATGGTTAAAGCGTCTTGAAAATGCTTTATCAATATTACCCAAGAGGTTTGTTGTAGCTATGAGTATCCCCTCAAATTTTTCTATTTGTTCCAAAAATATATTTTGCATTTGGTTATGCATTTTATCTGCAGAACTTCCTGGCCCTTCACTTCTTGCACCTAAAAATTGATCTGCTTCATTAAGAAGTAAAATGGGATCAACTTTGGCTTTCTTACTAAGCTCTTTAAAGTCATCAAAAATTCTACGTACATTCTTTTCACTCTCGCCTACATACATAGATAATATCTTAGAACAATCAAATGACAATATAGGACGTTTCAAAGTTTTAGCTAAGCTCATAGCTGTCATTGTCTTCCCTGTTCCTGCTGCACCATAGAAAATAATACGAGCATCGATGCCTTTACGTTTATCTTTTATACCCCATTCTTTTAACTTTTTAAATACTTCTTTGTCAACCTGTTTAACAACATTGTTAAGCGTCTCTCTTGTCTTAGGATGTAATACTACATCATCCAACGTAGTTGTGGGTTTTAAATATTCAAAAAGTTCTTGTTCTTCTACAAGTTCATTCAACTTTAGCTTTGCTACTTTCTTTTTCTTTTTTGGATGAATGATTCGTTGCATCACATCTTCTTCTAAATAAAAAGAGCGGCTGACTCCTCCAAACATATTGAGTATTTCTTCATAATCTATAATATCTTCAGTAATTAACTTTGCACCATCTTCAAGCAAAGCACGGTTCTTTATTTTCTCATACTCATCAAAAGAGATAAGTTCGATGAGTGTATTCATATCTCTAAATTGCCCTTCTCCACCCGTATATTCTTCTTTTAAGAGAGCTAAAAAGATACGTTTTTCTTTCTCATCTAACTCTTTTTCTTTAAAAAACTCTTCCACAACAATAGGTTCTTTAGTCATCTTTACACGTTCTTCAATGCGAGCTGTAAGAAGTGTCAACTTATTTTTTAAACGTCCTATGCTTAAAGAGTTGTCTGTGAATCCTTGTTTAAAGGTTGAAATTTTATGTAGCAGTGTGACCATATCAAACTGGTCTTGTAAATACTCTAAGTGATCCGTATACGGCTTTACTTCTGGTAAAAAAATCTCTAATGACCCCTCTTCTAATAAACGTAATAGTGAAATGCTGGGAGTAACTGAAGTACTTAATAATTCTAGTTTTGAACTCTCATGTGCTTTTGTTTGTCCAAAACTCATTTGAATAATCCAACCTAAATCAAGCAAGTTTTTCACCAATGAGAGTTTCTTTAAGTAGACATGCCCTTCTATAGGAAAATGTTCTTGTAATAAATTCTGTACAGGTACTTCTTCTGTGCCTTTTACATATTGCTTGCACATATATTGTATAAGTAATGCTTCTTCTTGGGAGCATTTTAAATGTTTAAAGATAAGTGATTTTTTTACGTCTTTTGCTTCTATGAAATTTATAAGATGTTTCAATCGTTTTCCTAAAATGAGATATTATATAAATTTGAGTATAACAAAGATTTGCTATACTTCAAAGAACATCATATAATATTAAAAAAAAGAGTATTATGCAACTTTTTAAAAGTCTATTTTATAAACCACTATCTATAGATCTCAATGTTACCTCATCCAATGGTTTTCATTTACGTCCTGTCGCACAATTTGTACATACTGCCAAAACATTTTCATCTGATATACATATCATGTTTAAAAACAAAAAAGTCAATGCAAAAACTGTCAATACTATCTTGTCTCTTTCTCTAGATACACATCATACATTTACACTTACAGCACAAGGGAAAGATGCTGAAAAATCAATCAACTCACTTAAAGTACTTTTTGAAAAATTGATGCAAAATGATGTAGAACTAGAAAAAATTCATAAAAATACAAATAGGTACGAGGGAACCACATTGGAAGGCGATATCATTTGTAAAGGTATAGCCATAGCTTCTACACTTAACTACCAAACAGAACTGATACAACGCGATAATAGACTTACTTTTAAAGAAGCTGTTACCCAAACTTCAAATATGCTACTAGAAAAATATGAAACAGAAAAAACAAATACTCAAAATGCAGAGATTTATCTAGCACAAAAAGAGCTTTTAGATTCTCTTAATGAAAAATCTGAGACAATTGAGGCACTAGAGTTGCTCACACAAAAAGAGATTCATGCACTAAAAGACACTAACTTGTCTGCAAAAGTATCTGATTACAAAGATATTTTACAACAAGTAAAAACTGCTCTTGGGTTAGAGATAAAACTGCATTTATCCAAGGAAAATGTTATCCTCTTAGCAAATGACTTACTACCAAGTGAAATAACCCAAATTTCAAACAGTTCTGTGCAAGGTGTCCTGCTCAAAAATACTTCAATGAATTCTCATACTGCTATTTTACTTCGTTCTGCAGGTATTCCCTCGCTCATAATGGATACCAAACAAATTCCTTTAAACCAAACAATTATTTTAGATGCCTCCTCTGGGGTAGTAGTACTCTCTCCAGATAAAGAAGATATACAAAAAGCTATTACACTCCAAGAAACAGAAAGTATAGAAAAAAATAATGCTTACGATAAACGCTATGAACCTGCTCTCACTACTCAAGGGAACAAGATATCTATCTATGCAAATGTAAGTGATGTTGAAAGTACTTCTCTCGCGAAAGAAGAAGGTGCACAAGGTATAGGTCTTCTACGCTCAGAGTTTTTATTTAAATCAGTGAAACCCACACTTAAAACCCAGACCAACGCGTATCAAGAAATATTTGATGCCTTTGATGACGTAACTATACGTACATTAGATGTAGGTGGAGACAAGGCATTACCCTACATAGACATACCTCCTGAAAACAATCCTTTTTTGGGCATACGTGGCATACGGCTATTTCAGACACATCCAATAATACTAGAGGAGCAACTTCATGCCATCTTTTTAGCTTCACAAACTTCTTTAGATACAAAAATAAAAATCATGTTTCCTATGGTGTCCTCTGTTGGAGAGTTTACACAGGCGAAGGAAATTGCCCATGCCATAGCAGATAAACATCAAATTAACATAACAAATATAGACTTTGGTATTATGATAGAAGTACCCTCAGTACTCTTTCTTATGGACAAGTTTAATGAAATAGTAGATTTCTATTCCATTGGTACCAATGACCTTAGCCAATATCTCTTTGCCATAGAACGTACCCACCCATCTCTCAAAATTGATATTCTCTCTCCTGTTATTTTTTCTGCTATTGAGATGATTGTCAATAAGGCTACCAAACCTGTAAGTATCTGTGGAGAATTAGCTAGCAATCCTGATGCAATACCCAAACTTATACATATAGGGGTTAAAACACTTTCTGTTAATGCAAAGAGTATAGCCCAAACAAAGGAAATCATACGTCATGTTTAATTGTATTTTTTCATTGTAGCACATCAGTAGTGCTTGTTATAGCACCCCTCCCCACACAAATACGCTATAATATTTATAATAAATTAATGCTAAGAACAACAGTTATAGCACCCCTCCCCACACAAATACGGACTTAATTAAAAATATGGGTGCATAATTTCCTACTTTTTCTTATAATTCACTAAATAATAATCGACCAAGTTCAACTTCATATTCTTACTTAATCCTCGATGCAAACTTATCATATTTTTCATATGAGAGAATACTCCACCTTCGAGTGCATTAGTTGTATTTGGTATGCCTAGATTTTTATTGTTTTTATATGTAAAGAGATAAGGTAAATTTGTTCTCAAACTTCTGTATGCAGCTCTAATTCTTGGATGAGTATAATGAAGTTTACCTGTAGTAGATGAGATAGATTTTTCATCCAAAAAACCCTGGTACTCTGCATACCATTCATCCAATTTTTGAGTAAAGTTTTTTTCTGTGGTTTGTGTTAGTCTGGAGACTATTTTCTTTAGAACCTTACTGGTATCCAGTTTTGGTCTCATTGTAAGATATCGTTGTATGATTTTCTTTTGATGGAAGTGACACATTTGTATAGGAATGTCTTCAAAGGCTTTATATAAGCCTCTCTTGCCGTCTAAAGTAACACTTTCGATAGTATAGCCTCTAGCAATAAGCTCTTCTTTTAAATATTTATAGTCTTTGACTACTTCGCTTTCAATATGCTTCCATATGAGTATCTCTTTTGATACGGCATCCTTAAATACCAATGTACCTAAGGTATCTTTTCTTTTGCCATAAAATGTTGCATCACAAACTAAATTTACTACTCTTGGATAATGGACTTTTCCACCTACGATATATTCATCTCTTTGTTTCATAACCCAAGGTATCGACCTGTTGTACTTGATGGATAATTGTTTAAGTGTTTGGCGTTGTAAAAAATACTCTTTGAATATAACTTCTTGTAGCTTTTTTGCTCTTCTTTTGGAACTAAATGAGGTTTTACAATCTTTGCAAAAATATCTCCTAATCCCCCTTCTTGAACCTCTATTTTTAGTATTTTTGGATCGGCAATAGATACATATTTTAGAACTTTTTTACAGCCATTTGTAAATAAACCTTTGTTTACGCCCAATATACCATACTTTGAAGGGTATTTTATGCACCCGTTTTTTTAATTAAGTCCGATTTTATAATTTTATTTTGTAAAGCATCTTCTTTATCATAGTTAATTACTGCCCATCCAACAGATGTAATACCTATATCTAAACCCAAAATTCTTTGACCCATTTTATTCTCCCTTAAAGTGTATTACACTATCATACGACATAGCTTATTTGTGTGGGGACACGAAGGTGCTATAATAATCGTTTTTGAAGTTTTTCGAGCAAGGTTGAACTGACATTTAGTTGTCATCCTCAATAAAACTTCACCTCATTCTATACTATCAAATATTCTATCATAAAAATCAAGTTTACTTTAATATATACTATAGCCAGCAATATTTATGCTATACTAATATCAATTCTAAAACACTAAAAGGAAACCCTATGCAAACCATACAGATTGACATCGCAGACAATAATGTAGATACCTTTTTAACCATAGTAAGTAACCTAAAAAACAACATGGTACATAATATTAAATTCCAAGGTGATACCCACTATGAGGAAACCAAAGCATATTTTCATAATGCATTAGAAGAGATAGAAAATGGTAAGGACACACTACTAAGTCAAGAAGAATATGACAAGCAAATGGACGAATTTGAAAAGACACTATGACAATAGTACGAAGTCAAAATTATACAAATGCCCTACAAGAAGTCATACGTTTTATATCGCTAGATAGTAAAACAAGGGCTTTAGCCTTTAAACATCAACTTGACACTCCCATCAATAACCTTGACAATATGCCTTTTAAGTTTAGAAAATCAATATATTTTGATAATGACAATATAAGAGATTTGATATTCAAAGGTTATACCGTTGTATATAAAATTGACATGAAGAAAAACACCATCACTATCGTTGGATTACGAAATACCCAAGAAAAATTATCATAGGAATATAGTATATGTTCAACTTACTACAAAAAATAGGTAAAGCTCTTATGACTCCCATTGCAGTACTTCCTGTGGCTGCCTTACTTCTAAGATTAGGATTTGGAGATATTCCTTTTATCGATGGGCAAATAGCTTCTATTATGAAAAATGCAGGAGAAGCTATATTTTCCAACCTTGACCTACTCTTTGGTATTGGAATCGCCTATGGATTGGCTAAAAATAACGATGGTGCAGCTGCACTCGCTGGAGCCATAGGAGTACTCATAGCTAAGGCTGTTTACATCAGTATTGACAAAGATGTGAATATGGGGGTATTTGTAGGTATTATCATCGGTGTGATTGCAGGAACTCTTTACAATAAGTTTCATGATATAAAACTCCCTGAATTTTTAGGTTTTTTTGGAGGTAAAAGATTCGTGCCTATCATCACTGCCATTACATCCATAGGTGTAGGTGTACTTGCAGGGTACTTTTGGCATTTTGCTCAAAATGGCATTGATGCCTTTTCCAATATGATTATAGGGCTTAATGAAATAGGTACGTTCATCTATGGAACACTGAATCGTTTACTCATTCCTCTAGGACTTCACCATATACTAAACTCCGTATTTTGGTTCCAACTAGGAGAATATGCTCACATAAAAGATGGTGTAGAAGTAGTGGCAAATGGAGACTTGCATCGTTTCTTTGCTGGAGACAAAACAGCAGGCGTTTATATGTCAGGATTCTATGTAG
>JAKIUE010000125.1 GCA_021647715.1 Sulfurovum sp. | reverse complement strand
TCCTCCACGCGGCGTTGCTGCATCAGGGTTTCCCCCATTGTGCAATATTCCCCACTGCTGCCTCCCGTAGGAGTCTGGACCGTGTCTCAGTTCCAGTGTGGCTGATCATCCTCTCAGACCAGCTAGGTGTCATAGGCTTGGTAGGCTCTTACCCTACCAACTACCTGATACCATATAGTCTCATCCTTCAGCGAAAAAACATTTCCCAACTACCATTAAGGCAGAAGGTATATGAGGTATTAGCTACCGTTTCCAGTAGTTATCCCTCTCTGAAGGGCAGATTAACTATACATTACTCACCCGTCCGCCACTTAGCTGACATCCTAGCAAGCTAGGACCGTTCTCGTTCGACTTGCATGTGTTAAGCACGCCGCCAGCGTTCACTCTGAGCCAGGATCAAACTCTCCATTAATATCTTCTCGAAATGAGCAGAAGCTCATCTTTCGATTCATCTCACTAAAGCTGTCGCCTTGCGACGATAACCCTCATGATATTAAAGATGCATGAATTATTTATCCATTTGTCAGAATCACTTATTGTATTTCTATAATAAGTTTCTTCTATCTACTTTTTTAAAAAGTAGTAAAATTAAAACTCAAATAGACGTTGATTTGTTTACTTATATTTGGTTGTCAAAGATCACTCAATAACACTCTCTCAAACCACTCGTTTGATGTCCATGTGTTGTTGGACGCGTATTATAGCACCGAACCCTTTAGATGTCAATGGTTTTTTGGGTTTTATCCCAAATTTGTTGAAATTCTTTTTTTCTACATTTTTGAATAAGCACTATCCTAGTATAAATCCTTTATAATTCAAGCTTAATTACCCTTAATAAAAAGGATGCTTTTCTATATGAAATTAACTACAATATTATTTTTAATCATATTGACAATAAGTGGATGTACAGAGACACCTGAGGTATCTAGATCACAAGAATCTCTAACACGTGAAAAAATAGAACTAAATAAAACCGAAGCCAGTGAAGCTAAAAAAGAGTACTTAAAGTTACAAAAACTAAGAAAATAAGCTTCATTTTCTTCATTAACCTTAGATTAACATCTCTTTAATATAATTATTTACAAAAAATTACAACAAACAAAAGGATAATTATGGCTTTATATGATAGAGACTATACATCAACACAAACAGAGTCTGTACAAGAAGGTGCTTCTGTTAGCTTTATGAAACAAACATATCAACTCTTGGCAGCAAGTATGATTGCAGCAGCAGCAGGCGCATATGTAACACTCCCTTATGCAGAAACAGTTATGCAATACAAATGGTTTATATTTGGTGCTGAACTTTTAGTACTTTTCTTTGGGCTTAGTATGTCTAGAGGAAAACCTGGTCTAAATTTGGCTATGCTTTTTCTCTTTACATTTTTAACTGGTGTTTCATTAGTACCTCTTTTAGCATCTCTTATTGGTGCAGGCAATGGTGCGGTTATTGGTAATGCATTTTTAATGACAGCTGTACTTTTTGGTGCACTTAGTCTTTTTGCAATTAACTCTAAAACTGATTTTTCTAGTTGGGGAAAACCTCTATTTATTACACTAATAGTGGTCATCATAGCATCACTCATTAATATGTTCATACTACAAAGCCCAATGATGCATGTGGTTATTACTGCTGGTATCTTATTATTGTTTTCAATGTTCACAATTTACGATACGCAAAACATTGCTAATGGTGCTTACGATTCACCAGTAGATGCTGCAGTATCTTTGTACCTTGACTTTCTGAATATATTCACTGCCCTTCTGCAAATGCTTGGCATTTTCGGAAGTGATGACTAAACTTTAATTTAAATTCCTCTTATACTTTTATGTAAGAGGAGTTGCTTCTACAAATAATACTTCAAACTCTAAATAATTTAAAGGGTATGTATCCATAAGCTGTTTAATTTGCTTATAGCTTAACTGTTTTTCTCCTCCACTTACACCAGACTTCTTAATATATCTAAACATATCTCTAACAGATTCAAACTTTAATTGATAACTGTGTAGTTTGTATGTTGCATTATAATATTTATCAATAGCACTTTTTAATATATCTTCTGAATAAATGGGAGAATCTATATTTGCAATTTGATGTAATGTCTTAAAAGTATTATCTGTAAAAATAGCAAAATATGCATCATCTGATATGGAAGAGAGCTCCCTCATTAAATTATCCAAGTTTTTACTCCACTGTATTGCAGAAGATGAAATTAGTAACGTACTTTTATTCTCAAAACTAGGTAGTGTTTCAGTTCTTATCTCATCAAAGTTTAAACAACATTTATCTATGTTCTCATTACTTGGGTGTAGCGTTAACATCTCTTTTGATGAGTCTAATCCTATAAATTTATCAAATGAAAAATAATTGTTTACAACATTTTTATATATTTCACCACTTCCGCATCCTATATCTATTATATACTCGACGTCTTTAATAGCAATACTATCTACAAGTACTTTTGCAACTTTAACTTGTATGGTATTATAGTTATTGTATTCATGTGCAAAACGTGAAAACTGTTTTATTACTTTTGACTCTTTTTCATCATCACTCTGCATCATTTCTCCATCTTCATTACTATTTCAATGTTTTTTGGGTATAATCGCCGAAATTATATCTAAATTTATATTTGGGTATTTGAGAACATAAAGAGGCAAACATGACATCAACACTTTTAATCACACAAATTGTACTAGCAATTGCAATTACCATTGCAGTACTTCTTCAAAAAAGTTCAAGTATTGGACTTGGGGCATATAGCGGTAGTAACGAATCCGTTTTTGGAGCAAAAGGGCCAACAGGCTTTCTTTCAAAAGCAACTTTTCTTTTGGCTTTTCTTTTTATAGTCAATACCTTGGCATTAGGATATTTATATACAACATCAAATTCTTCTTCTGTTACTGACACCTTTATCCCCGAAAATAATAAAGTTGTACCAGCTGCACCTAGTAGAAAAGAAACAACTTCTCCTGTTGCTCCATCTGCACCAACAACAAAATAAATTAGGGTCTAGTAAACTTTAGAGGTTATTTTCTCTAAGATTCTTCAATAGTATAACATAGATGTCATTATGCCTATTGTTGAATCTAAACTCACTCTCTTTAAGGTGTAAATAAAACATCTCATCTCTTAGTCCATTAAATTGAGCTAGTCTTCTTTTGGTGAAACTCCAAAAAGATTCAATACCATTTACATGAGACTTCCCACGTACAAACTCATCTTTGGAATGAAAGACTCTATAATGGTCATATCCATTAAGAACTAATCCATCATAAGCTTTCCACCCATCAGTATGAATGGTACTTCCTTCGAGTATCTTACCTTCTATAATAGGCATGAGTTCAGCTTTGGAACAGTTCTTCACTATTTGAACATAAACATTTCCATCTCTTTTTAATAAGCCAAATACTGGCGTCTTTCCTGCAGCACCTCGACCACGTTTACCTCTAATGCGTTTAGCTCCAAAATAGGATTCATCTAACTCAAATTCTCCATCATCAATATTGTTCTCTAGTAGATTTTTATAAATATAGACGCGTAGTTTTTGAAATATTTTCTTACAAGTAGTATGAGATATATTTGTTATTTTGGAAGTTTCATAGGCATTTAAATCTAGTGAAAAACACTTGATTAATTGCCTAAATTTACGTTCTGAAATGTGCGTACCTTTTGAGTACTTGTTTTTGTTCGGTGTAGTCATGCTTTAAGATACCTTTTTGGCTCTTAAAGTTTACTAGACCCTAAATTATTCAAAGAGTAAATTTCTCTTTGACGTTTATAACCTCCAGCCATCATAATCATATTCACTAACAACTAAATATCAAACAAGGTAAAAAAGGGTAAAATTGACCTAATAAACCAATTGGAGAATGATTATGGTAAATGAGATTTTTAACAACACTACTGAAAATATGAATAAAAGTATTGATGCTTTAAAAAAAGACTTTTCAAGTCTAAGAACGGGAAAAGTAACTACAAGTATTGTAGACAATATTAAAGTGGACTATTATGGAACAATGACTGCACTCACTCAAGTAGGTAACGTTATTACAACAGATGCTACTACAATTAGTATAACCC
>JAKIUE010000124.1 GCA_021647715.1 Sulfurovum sp. | reverse complement strand
TTTTTTTATCTCTTTTCCCGCATCTGCTAAATTCACAGTGTTCTCCTCACTAAGTTCATTAAATTATATTATACCTTTTGGAGTTAAATATTAGCTACAACTCAACGACTGTAATACCCAAATTACCAGGCATTCTATAAAACTTTCCTATTTTAGGATGTTTTTTTAGATACTCACTCACAAGCTTAGACAACACTCCCCCACCCGTACCATGAATAATCTGAACTTCATTCAAATGATTCACCAATGCATCCGAGAGAAACTTATCTACTGTATCTATAGCTTCATCTGCATACATTCCTAATAATTTCACAGAAATAGTCGCACCTGATTTTTCTACAGATACCTCTACTTTAGGTTTACGTGGTTTAGGCTTTAATTTTAGCTGTGGCATATCACCTCGACGTTTGAGTTGTGAAAGTGGCACACGCATTTTAAGTCCATCTACGATAATACTCGCATCTTTCCCACGTAAAGAGATAATCTCACCCTTATGTGAGCGATACTTTACTTTGTCTCCCTCTTTCAAAGGCACAGCCTCATTTTTAGATAACTCTTTTTGTGTAAAGTCTTTACGTTGATGTGCAACATTAAGCAACCTTCTGCCCTCAGTAGATTCTTTCACTTTTAAAGCTTCTCTTGCTTTTTTAGTAGCTGCATTATAACGATTTTCAAGTGTTGCTATAGCTTTACGATGTTGTTCTTGAAGTTTAAACTCTTCATCTTCTAGGTGTAATCTTTTCTTTTCCACTTGTTTTAATTCTTCATCTATTTTCCCAATTTTTGAACGCATTTCACGTTCTAGCGACGTGGACTTTTCTATAAGTTCGTTAAGGTTTTCTTTATCCTCTCCGTATACTTTCTTCGCTTGATTGACAATAGCCATAGGTACCCCATACCTCTGAGCTGTCTCAAAAGCATAAGACTTCCCTATGCTTCCTTGTAAAAAAGTATAAGTAGGTAACCTACGCTCCTCATCATAAAGTGCGGCAACAAGTTCTACCTCATCATCGACTGCCATAAGTGAAGCCAGACGCTTATGGTGTGTTGTTACAATAAAATGTATGCCCTTTTTACGTAACTCATCTAGCATAACTCTAAAAAGTGACGCAGCCTCATCAGAGTCAGTTCCAAGTTCTATCTCATCGACTCCTACGATAGCATCTTCTTTGTTAAAAAGCTTTGCAAACTCCTGCATACGCCCAGCAAAAGTAGAAATATCATTTTTTACTGATTGTGGGTCATCTATCACCGCCTCTATAGTTTTATAATGTCCTACTTCCGTACGGGAACTATCACATTTAAATGGCAATAAATATTTCGATAAATACACAGCTGAAAGCATAGATTTTAAAAGCATCGTTTTACCCCCAGCATTTACTCCTGTAACCAACATAATTTGTTTGTTAAAATCCATACTTATAGGTACTGGATTTTCTAACGCTGGATGTGCAAAGTCTGATAACTTAATACGCTTAGATTTCGAAGGTAAGATAAACTCATATTCTTTTGCCCTTGCAAAGCTCACCCGTGCCTGATAATGGTCAAAACGGTCATACTCTTTGTTGATAAAATGTAAAAAACGTTCCCACTTAAAGAAAATATCTGATATTTCTTTACAATAACGGTAAAGAATCTCTTCTTTATTTGAAAGTAAAACAGATTCTTTTTCTTTCAAATGCGAGATACTCTGAGGTAAAATATAAAAAAAACCTCCCGGACTACGGGCTACTACAGTAGCTTTTATAACATTGTTAAATCCACCTCTTACAAGTAGTGTTTCTTCCCCACCATTAAAATGTACTTGTGTATCAACAAGATAATCTCTTAGTTTCGAAGAGTGTGCAAGTTTATACAAAGTATCTTTGATATCTCCCTTATTATGCTTAATAGCACGTTCTAGTTTGAAAAGTTCAGGATCACGTTCAGGATTAATATTACCTTCATCTGTAAAATACCCTACAATATCAACTATCTCTTCAGGTATTTCAATTTTTTGTATCCACGAGATAAGCGGTTCGGTAAATCCTAGAGCAGATAAAGTATTAAAATAAGAAAATATCGTAACAAAAGCATAAATTTCATCTAAACTCAACACAGCTTGTTTTTTAATCCGTGCTAGTTGTGTATCTAAGTTAGGAACTGCTCTTGGTTCTGGGAACTGTACACGAGAAAGTGCTTCAATGTACCGATAATGTTGATGAATATCTCCCTGCATTGCTACAGGTTTTTCTCTTGCAAGAAATGTTTGAAACTGCTGAATATATCTAACTAAATCAAGTTTTTTAATAATAGATTTTTCATTTGTTTTTTCCACTAAGTCTCTCCACGTACCTGATACGTAATATCTCCTGCCCCAAATGCAGAAATCAACCCTTCAGAGTATTCACGTATGACATTGCCATCACGTATAATTTTCACTATGCCATCTTCTTTTGTAATAGAGTCTGCCATGAGTAATGTATATCGAGAAAATGCACCTTTTAAATCTATCTCTACTTCAAGTTCACCTGCTGCCCAAATAGGTAAAATAACCAATTCATCCACTCCATCAAAACACTCTACAAATGCTGACAAGTTATCCATAGTTCTCGAGTACTTATGTGGTTGCCAAATAACGTTTAGTTTTGTAAAATTTCGTAAACTTTTATACGCTTGTAGAGACTCCATTGTTACTTTTATCTCTGTAGGGTGATGACCATAATCATCTACAACAACACAATTTTCTCTGTTTTGTACGATATCAAAACGTTTCTTGATACCTTTATAATGGAGTAAGTTTGTACGTATATCTTCTACATTTTCACCCAATTTCAAGGCGGCCAGTACTGCCAATGCAGCATCAAGTGCAATATGGTTACCAAATCCAAAGACTTCAAAAATACCTAAATCTAAAAGTTCAAATCTGGTATATGGCTCACCATCTACCAAAACAAACTCTATATTGGAAATATCTTTACTAGGATAAAGTTTGATACTTTCCATATCTATAGAAGAGAGGAATTCGTCTTCAGCATTTATCACACGTATATTGGCAAGGCTTAAAAAGTTTTTATAGGCATTATAAAAACGCTTTTCATCATACTCATAGTATTCCATATGTTCAGGTTCTACATTAGTAACTATAGCTAAATGTGGGTTAGAGTTTAAAAAACTCTCATCACTCTCATCCGCTTCAAAAACTACTTTGTTATTTGGATAATTACGAACATTAGAACCAAACTCTTTAGAAATAGCCCCTATTAACGCATTAGAGTTAGGAAGTACAGAAGCCAACATCGCTGAAGTAGTACTTTTACCATGTGCTCCCCCTACAGCATAGACTTCTTTATCACCCAATATAGATTTTAATGACTCTTTTCTTGAAAGCAATTCAATACCAAGTTCTTTAGCCTTCAAATATTCAGGGTTATTAGGACGAACCGCCGCTGAATATATAATACTATCTACACCATCTACAGCATCTTCATGATGGGGAATGGTGACTTTAGCCTCAAAATTAGTCGCTAAATCATTGGTTATTTCTGTTTGCTTGATATCTGAACCTGAAATTTTATGTCCATCATTGTGTAAATATTTTGCCAAAGCAGAAAGTCCTATACCCCCTATGCCTATAAAATGTATTTGTTTCATTTAAACCCCTTGTGAATCTGCAAAGACACGAATCTCTTCTCTTGCAGCTTTAACTTCTTTCTTATACACATCAAACATCTGAGCGATAGACTGTGTAAAAGTTTGCACAAAAAAGGCTAAAGTATCAGTTTCATCAACTTTACTCACATCTACAATAGTATCTATAAATTCATCAAAACTCTTGCCTGATATAACAACCGCGGCATGAAGCAACATAGCATCTTTCAAAGAATGTTTATCTACGCTATGGCTTAAGATTAAAAATATTTCTTTAGCCCCTTTTTTATCATTTTCACTATAACGTTGCATACCATGTTCATAAATAGCCCGTGCAGCAGCTCTCTCTTCTTCATTTTCCATAACAAAGGTTGTGGAAGTAGAAAGTTTTTCTGCCAATCTATCAAACGCAGTGTTGACTATAAAAGTAAATATCTCATTTATCTCATCTTCTGGTGCCTCAATAATCAGCTGCGCATCCAGAAGTTGATATCCTTTAGCGATACTCTCTTCTTCTTTA